>CAINDO010000482.1 GCA_903847385.1 uncultured Myxococcales bacterium | reverse complement strand
CGGTCAGGGTGGCGGCGGCAGCGCGCCCCCGGCGGACGCAGGCGTCGGCCCCGACCAGGGCCCGCCCCCGCCCCCGCAGGACGACGCGCACCTGCGCATCAACGAGTTCATGGCCAGCAACCACTTCACGATCGACGACGATCTGGGGCGGGCCTCGGACTGGATCGAGCTCTACAACGCGGGCCCCGTCGCGGTGAACCTGGACGGCTACCGCGTCACCACCGGCTTCGACGAGAACGCCCGGGTCACCGTCCTCGGCGGCGGCCTGTCCATCGCTCCGGGCGGCTACCTGATGCTCTGGGCGGACGGCCGCTCGCAGCTCTCCCACACCCACCTGCGGTTCAACCTCACGCGGGACGCCGGCTCCATCGGCCTCGCCCGCCCGGACGGCTCCTGGATCGACCGGGTGGACTACGGCACGCAGACGCCGGACATCTCCGCCGCCCGCACGCCGGACGGCTCGAACCAGTGGCAGACCCTCTGGGAGGTGAGCCCCGGCGCGGCCAACCCCGAGGGCCGCGGCCGCCCCTCGATGGACGAGCCCCGCGCGCGCCCGGACTCGGCGCCCGGCTTCGACCAGGCCGTCGACCGCCTGTTCAACGGCCTGCCCGAGTTCCGCATCTCCATGGCGCCCGAGCACGTGCAGGCCCTCCGGGACGACCCGCGCGCCTACGTGCCCGCCATGTTCACCTACGCGGGCCGCACCATCGGTCCCGTCGGCGTGCGCATCAAGGGCCAGAACTCGTTTTTGCCCATCGACCAGAAGCCGTCGCTGAAGATCTCCGTGGGCTTCGACGACGCGGACGCCGAGTTCCACGGCCTCAAGATCGTCACGCTGAACAACATGCGGTCGGACGTCTCGATGGTCAAAGAGGTGCTCGGCTACTACATGGCCCGCACCGTCGGCCTCTTCGCGTCGCGCGCCGGGCACGCGCTCGTCTACCTGAACGACGAGTTCTACGGCGTCTATACGAACCTGGAGAACATCGACAGCCTGTTCCTGAGCCGCTGGTTCGCCGACACGAGCGGCCCGCTGTACGAGGGTTTCGACGTCGACTTCCGGCCCGAGATGGTCAACCGCGCCTGCGTGGACAGCGAAGACCCGAATCGGCCCGGCTGCTTCGAGCTCGAGAGCGGCACGGACGACCGCACGTCTCTCATCGGCCTGGCCACCGCGCTGCAGCAGCCCGCGGCCGTGGCCATCCCCCAGGCGGAGCAGTTCGTCAGCTTCGACCAGTTCCACCTGTACTGGGCCGTCTGCGCCAACATCGGCCAGTTCGACTCGTTCCCGTACAGCAACCCCGGCGACGACTACCATCTGTACGTCGACCCGGAGACGCAGCAGATCACGCTGATCCCGTGGGGCATGGACGAGACCTTCCTGCCGGGCCGGAACGTGGCGCAGGTGACCTCGGTCCTGGCCCAGCGGTGTCTGGAGGATCCGCTCTGCCACGACGGCTGGGCGCAGCAGGTCTGGCTGGTGAACGACACCATGAACGCCATCGACCTGGCCTCGGAGCTCGACCTGCGCGCGGCCCTGATCGCGCCGTACGTGGCCATGGACATGCACAAGCCCTACACCACCGACCAGGTGAACGCCGAGCAGGCCCGGGTGCGCAGCTTCATCGTCAACCGGGGCATGGATCTCGAGCGCAACGTCCCGCGGCCGTAAGGTCGCCGGCAGTCGATCGTCGAATTCGGGGGGAAACGTGGCGGCCAGCAGCAATCGATTCGGCTGGGCAATGTGTGTCGGCGCGCTCGTCGCGGCCTGCGGTGGTGGCGGCGACTCGGCCGGCGCGGGGGGCGCGGCGCTCCCCGGCGGCCAGGG
>CAINDO010000481.1 GCA_903847385.1 uncultured Myxococcales bacterium | reverse complement strand
GAGGCGCGCGGTCGGCAGCGGCCCGGTGGCGCGCATCGCCGGCTCGGCGGGCAGCGGGGTGGCGGCCGACCAGGAGTCGGCGACACCGTCCTGGCCGACGAACTCGGGCCAGGCGTCCTGGGGGAGCCCGGTGGGGCGCAGCGTGGGCGGATGGTCGTCGTCGTCGAAGGCGGGCTCGGGCTCGGGCGCCCGCATGGGCTCGGGCACGGGGGGCATCGGGCGCGAGGGCCGCGCGTCGCCCGGCGGACGGAAGGCGGCGGTGTCGATGGAGAGGCTGTCGAAGGGGTCGCCACCGAGCTCGTCTTGAAGCCCGGCGCCGACGGGGGCGGCGAAGGGGTCGAGCTCCCGCAGCGGATCCGGTGGCGCCATGGGGGCCAGGCTGCGCACGGAGTCCACGCTGGGCGGCCCCCAGCCCGAGCCCGGGTCGTCGCCCTCGGCGCCCCAGGCGTCGAGCAGGCCCTCGCCGCCGAGGTCGTCGGGCACGCGCTCGCCCTGCTCCACGTCGTCCGCCCAGGTGCTGCGGGGTGCGGGCTGCCGGGGCGGCGGCGGCGCGAAGGCGTCCTGGACGGGCGGGTCGGGCAGTCGCGCGCGCGCCGGTGGCGCCACGGGCGGCGCGGGTGCAGGTGGTGGCGGCGTGGGCTCCGGATAGGCCTCGGCGGGCGGATCGAAGGTCTCGACGTCGACCTCGCCCCACGGCGCGGCCGCCTCGTCGATCGCCGCCTGCGAGATGACGCTGTCGAGCCACAGGCCGCTCTCTTCGGGCTCGACCTCGAGGCCGCCGAAGACCGACTTGACCCAGTTGGCGCCTTCGGCCGCGTCCGGGGCCACCGGCCCGGCCTCTTCGGGCTCGGGGGGCGGTGCGGGGGGCCGCACGGGCTGCGGCCTCGGCGGCGCACGCGACGGCTCCGGGGGCCGCGTCGGGGGCGCGCGGCTCGGCTCGGGGAACTCCGAAGGGAACGCCCCCCCGGCGGCGGCGCCCGCAGGCTTCCGGTCGTCCGACTCGATGACACGCAGCAGACCGGAGTCCACGCCGAGCAGACCGCCTGTGCCCTCGACGGGGCCGACCCCCTGCCCGCCCGCGGCCTCGGGCGCGCTCTCGTCCAGATCGGCGAGGTTGCTCCAGGACAAGCCGGGCTGCCCGCGGCCGGGTTGCGGCGGCGGTCCGCGACCCCACGCGTCGAGCGGTTCGGCCTCGCCTGCGCGCGATTCGGGACGCTGAGCGGCGGGACGTTCTGCATCCTGCGGGGCGTTCGGATTCGCCCCCGATCGACGCGTGTCTCGTTCCGCCATGTGTCCCTGAGGAAAACCGTTTAGTTATGCGGCGTTAAGAATCAATTATCGGCCTGTGGCGCCGAAGCGTCAACAAAACCCGGTCGCCCGCGGTCGCTGATCGCACCTCCTACGAGGGCGGTCGGAATTCGGGTCACGCAGAGGTGCCGCGACCCCCGTCACGGCCGCGCCGCTTGCCCTTGAGAACCGGTCGGCGGTTCCCGTACGGTGCGCCCAGATTGGCGCCCGCCGCCGGAGACATCATGCACGCCCCCCGACTCGTCCGCGCCCTGGCGCTTCCCCTGCTCGCGCTGCCCTTCCTGGGCTGGGTCCAGCTCACCCTCGGCGACGCCAACGACCTGCCGCTCCACTGGAGCACCGGCTACTCCATCCCCTACCACGTCCACTCGGCCGGTTACTCCGGCCTGCCGCTCGGGCGGTTGCGCGGGGCCATCGATCGCGCCTTCACGAGCTGGGAGATGCCCTGCAGCACGCTGCACTCCGCCGTGAACCCCAACGGCCGCGACGGCGACACCCCGGCGCAGGACGGCCACAACGTCATCCGCTTCGAGGAGCGCGCGCTGCCCCCCGAGGTCGACCCGCAGACGGTGCTCGCGTTCACGATGCACGTGGGCGTGTACTGCACGGGCATGATCACCGAGTCCGATATCACGTTCAACGGCGTGACGTTCGGCTGGAGCGACGGCAACGGCGGCGATCTCGCAGACGTGGAGACCGTGGCGCTGCACGAGATCGGCCACCTGCTCGGGCTCGGGCACACGCAGTTCGACTGGGCGGTGATGTACCCCAGCATCGTCGAGCGCCTGCGTCGCAGCCTGAGCCGCGACGAGACGGACGCCATGTGCGCCATCTACGACGCCGGCCTGGGCACCGAGTGCTCCCGCAATCGCGACTGCAGCGGCGGCGAGGTCTGCCTGGTCGGACCGACGAGCAACGAGAGCCTGTCCGCCCACTGCGAGGCCCCCCTCGGCGCCGGGCGCGCGGGTCAGCGGTGCAACCCCGCTGCCGACTTCTGCGACACGGGCTGCGCCAACGGCTTCTGCCTGCAGGACGGCCTCTGCTCGGCGCTCTGCCGCGCCGACGCCGACTGTCCGGCCGGCTGGCTCTGCTTCCAGGAGACCCTGGAGAGCGGCCAGGACTACGGCTATTGCGTGGATCTCACGCTCTGCGACGCGGACGTGGACGCGTGCCCCGCGGGGCAGGTCTGCACCGTCTCCGAGCAGCCCTCCGGCGACGCGCTGTTCCGCATCTGCGTCGATCCGGCCGGCGCCGGCGACGTCGGCGACCCCTGCCGCTCGGCGGACACCTGCCGCAACGGACTCTGCGTGGACGGCCAGTGCACGGCCCCCTGTGACGCCGCGGCGGACTGCCCGGCGCCCTTCGACTGCGTCCCGACGGAGTTCTCCGTGAGCAACGGCGGTACGGACACGGTGTCGCTCTGCCTGGTGGACACCGGCCCCTGTAGCAGCAACGCCGACTGCGACCCCGGTCTCGCCTGCGTGTTCCGCGCCGGCGACAACGCGACCACCACCGAGTGCGCCCGGAGCCTGGGCGGCGGGCCCGCGGGCACGGCCTGCCGGAGCGCCCGCGATTGCGAGGCCGGCGTCTGCCTGGCCGGCCTCTGCACCGCCCCATGCCGCGCGGACGCCGACTGCCCCGACGGCTGGGCCTGTGACCGCGCGCCGATTCTCGGCAACACCGCGGCGGCCTGTGTGCCCGGCGAGTCGCCGCTCCCCACCCCCGACGCCGGCCCGGCCACCCCCGCCGACGCCGCGGTCGGCCCGTCGCCCGGAGCGGACACCGGGACCTCGCCGGGGGAGACCGATGCCAACACCTCCGGGGCCGGCGGCGGCCTGGAGCCGGCGGTCGCCGACGGCGGCCTCGGCACGGCGGACGTCCGTGTGCCCGGCTCGATGCCGATCTCCGGGGCGGACGCGGCCGTGGGCGGCGGCGCGGTGAAGCAGTCGAGCGGCGGTTCCACGGGCTGTGCGGTGTCCGCCCCCGGGCGCGTGACCGGCGCGTGGCCCCTGCTGCTCGCCGTGCCCGGCTTCCTTCGCCTCAGGCGCGTCCGGCGGCGAACCGCCTGATCGTCTCCTGGAACTCCGGGAACCGGAGCGGCTTGCGCAGGAACGCGTCGCCGACCTCGAGCGCCTGCTGCTCGTGCTCGCGCAGGGCGTGGGCGCTGATGATCACCACCGGCAGCCCGGCCGTGCGCGGGTTGCTCTTCAGCATGCGCGTCGCCTCGAGGCCGTCGAGGTCCGGCAGCTCGATGTCCATCACGACCAGGTCGAAGTGCGCCTCCCCGGCTCGCCGCAGCCCGTCGAGCGCGTTCGGCAGCGTCTCGACCTCGATGCCGTCGGCGGTCAGCAGGTCCTCGTAGAGGCGCCGATTGAAACGATCGTCCTCGATGATCAGTACGCGAAACAAAGTTGTTGACTTCCTAAAGTGGGGGCCCTATAAAGCGCCTCACGTCGTTCGCGAAAGTGGCGGAACTGGCAGACGCGCAGGATTCAGGTTCCTGTGCCCGCAAGGGCGTGTGGGTTCGACTCCCACCTTTCGCACCAACCCCCTCGTGGCTTTGCCCGAGGGGGTTTTTCGTTTCTGGGCCCGTCAACGCGGTCCCGAGAGGCGGTTGATCTCGCTCTCGCTGAGGTTCTGCGAGAACGTCACCGTCGTGCGCGCCTGGGCGCCGCTCTCGCGCTCGATGGCGCTGACGTTGACGATGCCGTTGGCGTCGATGTCGAACGTCACGGCGATCTCGACCTCACCGCGCTGGGCGATGCGGAAACCGCTGAACTCGAACTCGCCGAGCAGCGTGCTCGCCTCCGTCTCCCGCGCCTCGCCCTGGTAGATGCGGATGCGGACCTTCTCCTGGCCGTCCGAGGCGGTCACGAAGGTCTTGGTCTGCTCGACCGGGATGGGCGTGTTCTTGGGGATGATGATGTCCGTGTAGCCGCCCACCGTGCCGACGCGCAGGGTCAGCGGCGTGACGTCGATGAGCACGGCGTCCCGGCGCCGGTTCACGAGCTGGTGCGCATGGATGGCGGCGCCGACCGCGACGACCTCGTCCGGGTTCACGCTCGCCTGCACACGCTGGCTGAAGTACGCCTCGACGGCGGACTTGATGAACCGGCTCTTCGTCTGGCCACCGACGAGCACGACGCCGTCGATGTCCGTCACCGTGTTGTTGGCCGACTGCATGGCCTCGTCGCAGACCTTGAAGGTCTTCTGGACGAGGTCGTAGGTCATCTGGGCGAGCTGCTTGACGGTCAGGAGCGCCGACAGCGTCAAGGACCCCTCGGCGTCCCGGGCGATGTCGGGGATGCCGACCTCGATGCGGTCGACCTCGGAGAGCTGGATCTTGGCCCACTCCGAGTGCTCCTTGAGCTTCTGCATGGCCATGCGGTCCTGCCGCAGGTCGATGCCGGTCTGCTCGTGGAACGCCGTGATCAGGTAGTCCATGATCCGGGCGTCGAAGTCGTCACCGCCAAGGAACGTGTCGCCGGCGGTCGAGCGGACCTCGAAGACGTCGTTGTTGATGTCGAGCACGGTGATGTCGAACGTGCCGCCGCCGAGGTCGTAGATGGCCACACGCTGCTGCAGGCCCTTGTCGTAGCCGTAGGCGAGCGCGGCGGCCGTGGGCTCGTTGAGGATCTTCAGGATCTCGAGCCCGGCGATGCGGCCGGCGTCCTTGGTGGCCTGCCGCTGGCTGTCGTTGAAGTGCGCCGGGCAGGTCACCACGGCCTTGGTCACCGGCTGGCCCAGGTAGTTCTCGGCGATGCGCTTCATCTCGCGCAGGACCTGAGCGCTGACCTCGGACACGGGGTACACGTGCCCCTGGACCTCGATGCGGACGTCCCGGTTGGCGCCCTCGACCAGGCGGTACGGGAAGACCTCGCGGGCCTTCTTGACCTCCTGGCTGAAGAAATAACGCCCGATCAAACGCTTGAACGAATAGAGCGTATTGTCCGGATCCAAAAGGAGTTTCTTTTTGGCGCGCGAGCCGACGCTGACGCTCCCGTCCGCCTCGAAGTGGACGATCGAGGGGTGGATGACCTCGCCCCACTCGTTGGGGATCACCTTGGGTTTGCCCCCCTCCATCACGGCGACGACGCTGTTGCTCGTTCCGAGATCGATCCCGATCGCGATGTCAGCCACGGATGCTCCTCCGACGATGCTCGGGCCAAGACGGCCTGCCGCCCCACCCCTCCCGGGTCGGCGACGCGAAGCGGGAGCATAGCCCCCGCCCCGCTACCGCACCAGACCCCCCGGACACCGACAGCGCGTCGCGGGCCGACCACAGAGCGCGATCGCCTCCACGGGCCCGGGGCAGGCCATGGGGAGCCGCTCTGGAGCGGCCAGGTAGGTGTAGTCGCAGGTCGGGCCCACGGGCCGGTCGCCCCATCGGTCGTATTGGGACCGGCGACCCCCCGACAGGCCGATGTAGGGTACGCGCCGGCCCGCCGCGGCCAGCAGCGCCGCCTCCTGGTAACGCGGGGCGACCGGCGAGATCTCCGGCGGCGCGCAGGCCGACAGCGCCTCGGGGTCGCGCGGCGGGCCCAGGCCAGGCGGCAGAACGGACCCGGCGACGACCACACCCACGCCGGTCGCCGCCGTGAGGCCGAGGGCCCATGTACGCGCCGTGGCCAGGCCCTCGGGCGCGCGGCGGGCGAGCAACAGGATCGCCGGCAGCCACGCGAACGCTGGCCAGTTGGCCTCGACGCGCGCGACGCCGGAGGCCGCGAGCCAGATCCCGAGCTGGCTCCCCGCGAGCAACAGCAGCGCGCGGTCCTCGCCGGGGGGCTCGCCGGTGGTCGCCTGCTTCAGCGCCCGCAGCGACAGCCAGGCCAGCCCCGGCGTCACCACCGCGAGCTGCCCCAGCAGGAACTCGGGCGTGTTCATGCCGGCGCCGAGGCGCTGCGCCTGAAAGCTGTAGGGCAGGCCGTCGTTCATCATCGACCAGCCCAGGTGCGGCGCGATCACGACCACTGCCGGCGCGAGCACTCGCAGCGCGTTTCGCCGCGCGATCAGGAGCAGCGCCGGGAGCATCAGCAGCGCCGTGGGCTTGATCCAGAGCGCCACGCCGAGCAGCAGCCCCACCCGCCCGAACCGGCGCCGCCCCAGAGCCAGCAGCAGGCCCGCGACGACGGGCAGCAGCGGCGCGTCGGGCGTCGCGAGAGCGGTGCCCGCCAGCCCGATGGGCGTGCCGAGCACGAGCTCGGGGAATCGATTGGCCTCGGCGGCGCCCCAGGCCACCGCGGCGCGACCGAGGAGCCAGGCGGTCAGCGGGAACAGCAGCACGCCGAGCAGCCGTGGGTGCCCGAGGCCGGCCCCCACCCAGAGCGCGATGCCCGGCGGATGGTCGAAGTACCCGAGCGCCGGGTGCCGCGACCAGTCCAGGTAGTAGGCCTCGTCGGCCAGGAGCGGCAGCCCGAGCGCGACCAGCGCCGAAAGGAGCCAGAGCGCCGCGAGCCGCCGTGTCACGCGCCGAGTCGCAGCTTCCAGACCATCGTGAAGGCCTCGGACATGATGCGGAACGACATCTTCGACTGGCCGGCGACCCGATCGGCGAAGCGGATCGGGATCTCGACGACCTTGAAGCCCTGGCGCAGCGCCCGGAAAGTCAACTCGATCTGGAAGCCGTAGCCCCGCGTCTGGACCGTATCCAGGTCGATGGCCTGCAGCACGCGGCGGTTGAAACACTTGAAGCCGCCGGTGAGGTCGCGGATGTCCACGCCGAGCACGGTGCGGGCGTAGAGGCTGCCGCCCTGGCTCAGGAGCCGCCGCTGCAGGGGCCAGCCCACCGTGCCACCGCCCTCGACCCACCGGCTGCCGAGCACGAGGTCCGCGGTGCGGGCGGCCTCGAGGAAACGCGGCAGCGTGGCCGGATCGTGGCTGAAGTCGGCGTCCATCTCGAAGACGTGCGTGAAATCGCGCGCCAGGGCCCACTGGAAGCCGGCCAGGTAGGCCTTGCCCAGGCCCTCCTTGCCGGCGCGATGCAGGACCTGCACCCGGGGATCGATCGCGGCGCGTTCGTCCGCGAGTTTGCCCGTGCCGTCGGGCGAGTTGTCGTCCACCACGAGCACCGTCACGTCCGGCACGACCTCGAAGATGCGGTCGAGGAGCGGCGGCAGGTTCTCGGCCTCGTTGTAGGTCGGGACGACGATGAGGGGCTTCTGGGGCGTATCCACGGGGGTCTCCGGGGGACGAGGGGGCGCGGAGGATAGCGCCGGCGATGCGGAGCTGACAACCGCCCGCGCGCCTTGCCGTGCGAGGACGCCGGCGACGAGGTCGGCGACACGCGGCCCGAACGGTGTCTCGCCGGGGGTGAGCCGCAGGCGGAGGTCGGATGCGTCGGCGGCCGCGCGGGTGCGGGCCAGGGGCGTCAGCAGGTCGCGGAGAGCCGCGGCCATCGCGTCGGGGGTGGCCGCGTCCTGCCAGAGCTCCGGGAGCGCGCGGCGGCCCAGGACGAGGTTCGGCAGGGCCAGATGCGGCGCCTGCACCCATCGCGACGCGACCGCCGCGCTGAGCGGGTGCAGGCGGGCCACGGCGACCGTGGGGCGCGCCGCCAGGGCGGCTTCGAGCGTGACCGTCCCGACACCTGCGAGCGCGACGTCCGCGGCGGCGAGGGCGTCGGCGGCGCTCGAATGCAGACGGACCTCGACCCCTCCCCGAGCCAGGAGCGGCTGCAGCAGCGCCGGCGGGAGGGTCGGCGCGACGCCCAGGTCGACGCCATCGATCTCACCGGTCTCGACGAGTCGGCGAGCCGTCAGCAGCATCGGCTCGAGCAGCCGGGGGGCGGTGCCCGCGCGACTGCCCGGAAGCAGCACGAGTCGGCGACCCGCGGGCGGAGCCGGTGGCGCGCGCTCCGCCGCCGGGTGACCGACGAAGTGCGCCGGCACCCCGTGCGCGCGGTGGAACTCGACCTCGAACGGAAAGAGACAGGCGACCGCGTCGGCCGTGGCGACCGCCTTCAATCGGCCGGCACGCCAGGCCCAGGTCTGGGGCGGGGCCAGCCAGACCGCCGGTTTGCCCGCCCGCCGCGCCCGGGGCAGCAAGCGGATGTTCAGCTCGGGGGCGTCCACCAGCAGCACCGCGTCGACCTCGGCCAGGCCCCGGACGAGGCGCCGCCAGAGGCGCAGCAACGCGGGTACGGCAGGCGCCGCCTCGACGAACCCGTGCGCCGCGAAGTCGCGAACGTGGGCCCAGAGCTCGAGGCCGGCCCCCGCCGCGGCATCGCCCCCGGTGCCCACACAACGGAAGCCGTGCTCGGCGATCAGGCAGGACACGACGGGCGCGAGGAGGGCGTCGCCCGAGGCCTCGCCGGCGACGCAGAGCACGGTCGGCGCGGCGCGGCTCACCCGGCCGCGCGTTCGGCGTCGGTCAGCGTGGTCCGCACGGCCTCGACCAGTGAGAGGGCCCTTGCGGCGGCGTCGCCCCGCGCCAGGAGCGGCGACGGCGCCCCGCGCGTGGTCGCCAGGAACGCCTGCCACTGGGCCGTCAGCGCGTCCCGGTGGGTCGGCGCCTTGAGGTCGATGCGGCGACCGTCGAGCCACAGACGCCGGTAGGTGCGTGGCCGCCCTCGCAACACGTCGATGCGCGCGGCGCGGCCGTCGGGAGCGGCGAGCCGCACCGAGAGCCCCTCGCCCGCCGGCAAGGTCCGCGCGCCCACGACCTGCAGATTCGGGCCGAGCAGCCAACCGGCGAGGTCCAGGTCGTGCACGAGCCAGTCCAGATCCAGGCGGCCGGCCCCGGGCGAGCCGGGCCCGGTTCGGCGGACGACGAGCTGTCGGTGTGCGCCGGGGGGCGTGCCCGGAGGAAGGTTGAAGCGTTCGACGAAACCGGCGGCCAGCGTCCGCCCCGCGGCGTCGGCCAGGCGGCAGAGCTGCCGTGCCTCGAAGGACGAGGCCGCGACGGGCTTCTCGACGAGCACGTGCCAGCCCCGGGTGAGGAGCTCACGGCCGACGCTCGCGAGCGCGCCGATGGACGTGGCGACGAGGGCCGCGCCCGGGCGCAGGCCCAAGCGCTCCAGACCGTCCAGGCTGGCCAGGGGCATGGCGCTGCTCGTGCGGGCGGCCACGCGCACCGCCCGGTCGAACTCGACGTCGACGACGGCGACCAGGCGGACGCCGGGCATCGCCCGCAGCTTCTCCACGTGCAGCGCGCCCCAACGGCCCGCGCCGACGACGACGACGTCCGTGGGCGCCGTGGGGGGGATCGGCTCGGGCTGGGGGGAGATCCGGTTCACGCGGCGCGCTTCTTACCAAAGCCCGCGACGGGAATCCACGCGGTCGGGGTGCGTGCACGCGGTGGCACCGCTGCGGCCCGGAGTGCGTAGCCCTTTACGCACTTTCACCCATGGGAGCCGGGTCAACCCCGCATGGCCGTTCGTTTCGACGCAGCGCGTCATAGTGGCGCACTTCTTGCTCGCTGCGCCGCCCCCGGAGGCAAACTGCGATGTCCACAACTGCTGAACGCCGTGCGACGCCGGTCGAACCGACCATCGAAGGCCGCCGCACCGCCATCGTACTCAACGCCAACGCGAAGCGGGTCACCGAGCGCGTCCGCCGCGAGGTCGAGGCCGCCGCTCCGCACGCCGACGTCTTCTATACCCGCAGCCTCGAAGAGGCCGCGTTCGTCACCCGCCGCGTCGCCGACAACGGCTACGACTTCGTCTTCACCGGCGGAGGCGACGGCACCGTCGTCCACACCATCGATCAGGTCTGTCGCCGCCTCGACGAGATCGGCGGCCACTACCCCCACTTCGGCGTGCTGAAGCTCGGCACCGGCAACGGCGTGGCCGACTTCTTCGGCGCCGGCGACTTCCGGACGGATCTCGCCCGGGCCCACCAGGTGGGTCGCCGCGATCTGCACCTGCTCGAGCTCGACGGCGACAGCCGCACGCCCTTCTGCGGCTTCGGCTGGGACGCCTACATCCTGAACAATTACGACCTCTTGAAGCGCCAGGCCCAGCGGTTCGCCGTGACGCGCATGCTGTTCAAGAGCGTCGCGGGCTACCTGATCGCCGGCCTCGGCAAGAGCGTGCCCGAGTTCATCATCAAGCGCCCGAGCTGGAACATCCGCGTGACGAACCGGGGCGGCATGGGTTTCCAGCTCGACCGGCAGGGCAACGTGATCGAGCGCTACGCCCCCGGGGCGCTGCTCTATGAGGGCCCGGCGCGCCTGGGCTGCTTCGGCACCACGCCGTTTTACGGCTTCAAGTTCCGCATGCTGCCCTTCGCCGACCGCACCCCCGGCATGTTCCACTTCCGCGTGATCGACATCCCGCCCCTCGCCGCGGTGGCCCAGCTCCCGCAGGCGTGGCAGGGCCGCCTCGACCACCCGGGCCTCTTCGACTTCCAGCTCACCGGCTGCGACGTCGAGTTCGACCACGACGCGCCGTTCCAGATCGGCGGCGACGCCAAGGGCCTGCGCCGCGAACTCTCCGTCCGCATCCACGAGCGCGAGATCCCCTGCCTCGCCTTCGATCGCTGAGCTCCCCGGCCGCGCCCCCCCGCCGCGCAAAGCCCCGCCCGCCCTTGTTCGGGCGGGTCGCCCGTGATAGATACCCGCCGTTTTGCAACTTCAGAATGGACGGTTCTTCCCATGCGCCTCGTTTCTTCGCGGATCCCGATCATCGTCCGGGAGATTGTCGACACGCTGCGTGAGCGGGAACTCATCGAGGTTCTCCCGGCCAACCTCCCCGAGGTCGAGCTCGACGTCGAGTCCGTCCTCAAGGAGTACGTCCGCACGGATCGTGCGATGACGGACGAAGCGAAAGACCTCGCCGCCGAGCGCGGGCTGGACTACACCCAGCACCAGAAGATCAAGCAGCAGCTCGCCGAGAAGCGCCGCTTCGGCATGCGCGACGAGGCGATCCCCTACCTGGCGAACCAGTTGATCGAGACGCTCCTCCACACGGGGCACGTCGAGGAGATCTTCGCCGAGGACCACGAGCTGCGCGCGGCCATCGCCCCGGTGCTGCGGCGCCACATGAGCGCCAACGACCCCATCGACGAAGAGGTCCGCAAGCGGATCAAGAACCTTCAGGAGGGGACGCAGGACTGGGAGATTCGCTTCCAGCAGGAGCAGGAGCGCCTCCGGCGTCTTCGCGGCGAGGCGTGAGCAGCCCGGCGCGGCCGAGGGCCTCCCAGGCCGCGCCCGCCGCCGCCCGCTCGGCGGATTTCTTCGAGCGTCCCACCCCGCGGCACGTGATGCCGCCCTCGATCTCGACCTCGACGGTGAACGTCTTGTCGTGATCGGGCCCCTCGGTCTCCAGCAGCCGGTAAACGGGTGTCGCCTGGAGGCGGGCCTGCACCCACTCCTGCAGCTGCGTCTTGTGGTCGCGGGCCGCGGCCGAGGCGTCCCCGGCGAGGATGCGGGCCGCCGTGTCCAGCCGGACGATGCGCCGGGCCTGGTCGAGACCGAGGTCCAGGTAGACCGCGCCGATCATGGCCTCGTAAGCATCCGCCAGGAGCGAGTCCTTGTCGCGGCCGCCGGTGCGGGTCTCGCCGCGGCCGAGGCGCAATAGGTGCCCGAGGCCGCGCTCGCGGGCCATGTCGGCCAGACTGCGGGCGTTCACGATGCTGGCGCGCAGGCGGCTCAGCGTGCCCTCGGCCACGCTGGGCAGGGCCTCCATCAGGGCTTCGGCGACCAGGAGGCCCACCACGGCGTCTCCCAGGAACTCGAGGCGCTCGTTGTGGACACCCGTCGCCGCCTCGTTGGCGAAGCTGCGATGGGTCAGCGCCTGCGACAGGCGCTCGCTGGGGCCGCCCGCATAACCGAGGGCCGCCGCCAGGGATTCAAGTCGAACGGACATGGGTCTCTCCGGCCGCTGGGCGGCCCTGCCACGGAATGGGGCGCTCGATCCAGCCACCCCCGAGGACTTCGTCCCCGTCATAGAACACCACCGCCTGCCCGGGGCTGACGGCCCGCACGGCGGTCTCGAACTCGACCCGCGCGCCGCCGCCGCCGTCGGCATGGACCCGCGCAGGCACGCCGGCGTGACGATAGCGGATGCGGGCGGTCACCGCTCGACCCTCGGCGGACGGGGGGTCGACGAGCCAGTTGCAGTCGCGCGCGACGAGGCCCGAGGCGCCGAGGCCGTCGGCGTCCCCCACCCGCACGTCACCGGACGCGGCGTCCACGCCGAGCACGTAGAGCGGCTCGCCGCGGGACACGCCCAGGCCCTTGCGCTGCCCCACCGTGAAGCGGTGGATGCCCTCGTGGCGGCCGAGCTCGCGGCCCGCCTCGTCCACGATGCGCCCCGCGGGCGGCGGCGGCGCGCCGGACTCGGCCAGGATCTCCTCGACCACCCGCGCGTAGTCGCCGCCGGGCACGAAGCAGATGTCCTCGCTGTCGGGTTTGTCCCAGATGGGCAGGCCCAGACGCTTCGCGTGACCGCGGACCGCCGGCTTGTCCATGTCTCCCAAGGGGAAGCGGATACGGGCGAGGGCCTCGGGCGCGATGCCGAACAGGAAGTACGACTGGTCCTTGCGCGCGTCCGCGGCCACGCCGAGGTGCACGCGACCGTCGGCGTCCGTCCACGTGCGGGCGTAATGGCCGGTCACGAGCAGGTCGGCACCGAGAGCCCGGGCGCGGGTCAGGAGCGCGGCGAACTTCAGGTGGTCGTTGCAGAGCACGCAGGGGTTGGGCGTCCGCCCCTGCAGGTAGGCCCGGGCGAACGGCTCCATCACCGCGCGCCGGAACGCATCGCGGTAGTCCGCCGTGTAGTGCGGGATGCCCATCAGGTCGCAGACGCCACGGGCGTCCATCACGTCGTCCGGCGAACAGCACGATGCCGAGCGCCCAGCGCGCTCCTCGGCGGTGGTGTCCCGCAGCTTCATGGTCAGGCCGACGACCTCGTGGCCCTGCTCGACCATCAGGCCGGCGGCCACCGACGAGTCCACCCCACCGCTCATGGCGACGACGACACGCATCAACGCTCGCTCCCCGCCCCGGGCATGGGGCGCGTGTATCCAGTGGCTTCGGCCTCGGCCGCGCGGATGCGCGCGACGCAGACCGGGAGTGCCGCCAGAAAGGACGCGACTTCGGCCTCGGTGGTCTCGGGCCCGAGCGAGAGACGCACGGCGCCGCGGGCGTCGGCCGCCGGAATGCCCAGCGCGCGCAGCACCGGCGAGGGCTCCAGGGCCCCGCTGGCGCACGCCGAGCCGCTCGAGAGGCAGAAGCCGGCCAGGTCGAGGGCGGCGAGCAGGACGTCCCCGGCGACGCCGGGCAGGCGGAACGAGAGCGTGTTCGGCAGGCGCGCGTCCGGGTCGCCGTGGAAGACGATCTCCGGCGCGAGCGCGCGCAGGCCCTCGGCGCACGCGTCGCGGAGCGCGGCGATGCGCGGGGCGGCGGCGAGGCGTTCGGTGAGGGCGCCCGCGGCGACCCCGAAGCCGATGATGCCGGGCACGTTCTCGGTGCCGCCGCGCCGACCGCGTTCCTGGCTCCCGCCGCCGAGGACCTCGGTGAGCGCGAGACCGGGCTGAATCCAGAGCGCGCCCACACCGGGCGGCGCGCCGACCTTGTGGCCGCTGACGACGACGACCGCGGCGCCGAGCGTGGCGACTTCCAGCGGCAGGCGGCCAAAGGCCTGGACGGCGTCCACGATGACCGGCACGGGGGCGACGGCCCGGGCGATGGTCTCGACCGGGTACACGTTGCCGATCTCGTTCTGCGCCGCCATGACCGCGACGAAGGCCGTGTCCGGGCGGACCGCGGCGGCGAAGGCCGCGGGCGCGAGGCGGCCGGCGGCATCCGGGGCGACGCGGACGGGCTCGACGCCGGCGACCCGGCACGCGCCGAAGACCGCCGGGTGCTCGACGGCGCTCACGACCGCGTGGGCGCCGGGCCGCGCCAGGCCGAGGATCGCCAGGTGCAGCGCCTCCGTCGCGCCGGACGTGAAGACGAGCTCCGACGGGCGCCCGCCGAGCGCCGCCGCGACGCTGCGCCGCGCCGACTCGACGCCCGCCCGCGCGTGTCGCCCGGCGCCGTGCACGCTGCTCGGGTTGCCCCCCTGCGAGAGCATCCAGTCGGCGGCCGCCCGGGAGGCCGCGGGGAGCGGCCAGGCCGAGGCGTTGTGGTCCAGGTACACGCGCGGCATGTCAGGCGTCGTCGGGCCGCAGGGGGACGCGCAGGCACACCCGGGCACCGCGTCCGGGGGCCTGCCCGATGAGCAACAGCCCGCCGTGAAGGCGCGCGGTGCGGTCGGCGATCGCCAGGCCGAGGCCTGCGCCGCCCTGGGCCCGGGTCACGCTGCCGTCGATCTGGTAGAACGGCTGGACGACCTGGTCCCGCTGCGCGACGGGGATGCCGGGGCCTTCGTCGAGCACGGCGAACTCGATCTGCGGGCGTCCGGAGGTGCCGGCGACGAGTGAAACCTCGACTTGAACTTTTCCGGCATCGGGCCCGAATTTTACTGCGTTTTCGACGACGTGGCGCAGCGCCTCGCGGAGCTTGTCGGCGTCGGCGACGATGGGGTCGAGCGGGCTCGTGACCGACAGTTCCACCGTGGCCCCCCGGAGCGTCGCCGCGGGCGAGACGGCCTCGACGGCGGCCCGGGCCAGCGCGGCGGCGTCCACCGGTCGGCGGTCGAGCGTGACGTTCCCCGTGGCGAAGCGGGTCGCCTCGAGCAGGTTGCGGATCTGCCCGTGCAGTCGGGTGAGTGAGCCGCGCATGGCCTCCAGCGCCCGCCCCTGCCCCTCGTTGAGCGGCCCGAGCTCGGCGTTGGCCAGCATCCGCAGGTAGCCCATCAACGGGGTCATCGGTGTGGCGAGCTCGTGGCTCACGTTTCGCAGGACCTCCATCTTCAGGCGGTCGACGTCCCGCAGGCGCTCGTTGGCGGCCTCGAGCTCGCGCACCTTGGCCTCGAGGCGATCCACCGTGCGCCGGTTCTGCTCGATGAGCTGCCCGACCCGCTCGCCCTCGGGCACGGACTCGCGCTCGCCCCGCAGGAACCCGCGCAGCGTCTCGACGAAGGTCGTCGCCTGGATGGGCTTGAGCAGGAAACCGTCGAAGCCGATCGCCAGCGCCCGGTTGCGGTCGCCCTCGGCCGTCACGGCCAGGATCGGCACGCGGGCGAGCGAGGTCATGCCCTTGAGCTTCGTGACGACCTCGTAGCCGTCCAGCCCCGGCAGGTTGATGTCCACCAGGATCAG
>CAINDO010000480.1 GCA_903847385.1 uncultured Myxococcales bacterium | reverse complement strand
CCGAGGCGCCCGCCCCGGCCACCGCCGCGCCGGCCACCGCCGCCGTCGTCACCGCCCCCCCGGTGGCGGCGGCGGTGGGACCGGACGGCCCGACGAGCATCACCGTGCCCGCGGACCTGGCGGCCACCGTGGCCGCCGGCGACCCGGCCAAGGGCGAGGCGCTCTTCGCCAGCAAGGGCTGCGTGGCCTGTCACAAGGTCGACGCCACCCGCCTGGTGGGCCCCGGCCTCGCCGGTGTGACGCAGCGCCGGAGCCTGCCCTGGCTGGCGCGCATGATCCTGAAGCCCGAACAGATGGTCAAAGAAGACCCGGAGGCGAAGAAACTCTTCGCCACCTACATGACACCGATGGCCAATCAGAGCGTCGATCCCGTGGCCGAGCTGCCGCATCTGATCGCGTTTCTGAAGACGAAGAACTGACATGAAGACCCGCCGCCCCGATCAGAACCTGCGCTACACGATCCTGGGCCTGAGCGTGGTGGCGGTCGTGCTCTGGGCCGTCGCCTACCTGCGGCCCTGGTGGCAGTTCTATCTCTACGCGCCGCAGTACCCCAACGGCCTGGTGCTGGACATCTCGCTGACGGGGCTCGGCGGCGACGCCCGCGAGGTCAACATGCTGAACCACTACATCGGCATGAAGGGCCTCGACGAGGCCGCCGCGCTGGAGCGGCAGCTCGCGGTGTGGGGCGTGGGCCTGGTGGCCCTGCTCTCCGTGTCGCTGACCCTGTTCGTCGGCAAACGCTGGAACTGGGTCATCCTGCTCCCGGCGCTCGGCTTCCCGCTTGCTTTCGTGGGGGATTCGGTGGCGTGGCTGCACCACTTCGGTCACACGCTGGACCCCCACGCTCCTTTGCGCATTCCGACCTTCACCCCGGAGTTCTTCGGCTGGGGCGAGATCGGACAATTCAAGACCTACGCGATGCCGCTCTCCGGCTTCTGGCTCGCGCTGGCCGCCCTGGGCACGATGCTGCTCGCGGTGTATCTGCGGCGCCGGGTATGTCTCAAGTGCCCCCTGGCCGCCGCCTGCGGCGCCACCTGCGCCAACAAACTGGTGGGCGGCCGGTCGACCGCCCACTGAGGAGTGTCGTCATGTCGTCGCGCTCCCGCTCGCGGTCGCGAACACTGGGTCTGGCGGCGCTGCTCACCGCCTGCGGGTCCCCGAGCGTGGAGACACACCACGACCTGGCGACCCTGCCCATCGCCGGGGGCCTGCTCGAGGGCGGCCGCCTGGACGTGGGCCCCGAGCCGCGCAGCGCCCCGCCCGCGGCCCGCACGCCGCGCGACGCCGCCGAGCTGCGCGCCTGGCTCGCGGACCCGAACGGCCCCGCCGAGATCTGGCTCGACGCCCGCACCTGGGCGGGCGACTGGGTCATCCGCCGCCCGGTGACCCTCCGCGGGGCCGGCCCGGACACCGTGCTCCTGGGCACGGGCACGGGCACGGTGGTCGACGCCGAGGGCGAAGGCATCGTGATCGACAACCTGACGATCCGCGGCACGGGCTCGAAACACACGACCGAAGACTCCGCCGTGAAGATCCGCGGCCGACACAACGCCGTCTCGCGCCTGTTCCTGGACGAGGTGTTGTTCGGCGTGAGCCTGGCCGCCTGCAACGCCTGCCGCGCCGAGCGGCTGCACGTGACCGGACGCGCCGGGGACGCCGAGCTGCGCGGCGATGGCATCAAACTCTGGGAGTCCGATGGCTCGACCGTGTCGCGCTGCCTCGTCGAGCGCGTGCGCGACGTCGTCGTGTGGTACTCGCGGCACGTGACGCTGGAGGACAACGTGGTGCGCCACAGCCGCTATGGCTCGCACTTCATGTACGCCCACGACTCCAGCGTGCGCGGGTCGGCGGTCATCGACAACGTGGTGGGCATCTTCGTGATGTACAGCGCGCGGCTCGCCGTCGAGGGCAACGTGCTCGCCGGCGCCGGCGGCCCGGCCGGCGTGGGCATCGGCTTCAAGGACAGCGACGACATCACCGTGCGCGACAACTGGATCGTGGGCAACACCTCGGGCGCCTACCTGGACACAACGCCCCGCTCGCCGGCCACCCCCGTGCACTTCGACGGCAACGTCGTGGCGCTCAACGACATCGGCCTGCGGTTCCACGCGCAGCCCCACGGTGTGTTCGTCACGGGCAACGACTTCCAGGAGAACGCCGAGGCCGCCATCGTCGACGGCGGCGGCGACGCCACCACCACGGACATGCACGACAACTACTGGTCCGACTACGCCGGCTACGATCTGAACGACGACGGCGTCGGCGACGTGGCCCACGAGGTCAAGCGGCTCTCCGCCGAGCTGACCGACACGCGCCCCGCCCTGAAGCTCTTCCAGGGCACGGCGGCGCTCGTCACGCTCGACGCCGTGGCCCGGGCGGTGCCCGTGCTCGCCACGCGCCTGCTGCTGCGCGACCCGCGGCCCGCCATCACACCCCATCGACTCGCGCTCGGGGGGAGTGAGCCATGAGCGACCACAGGGAGCGAAGCCCCCTCGGGGGGGCAGACCCCGCGCAGCGGGGCGGGGGGGCGGAGCCATGATCGAAATCTCCCATGTTTCCAAGAGTTTCGGCCCCGTGCGCGCCCTGTCGGACGTCTCGCTGACGCTCGGCCCCGGCGAGCGCACGGCCTTCGTGGGCGCCAACGGCTCGGGCAAGACCACGCTGATGCGGTCGGTGATGGGGCTGCTCGCGGTGAGCGGGCAGGTGCGCATCGACGGCTTCGACGTGCGGACCCACCCGGAGAGGGCCCTCCGCGACGTCGCCTACATGCCCCAGGTGTCGCCGCCGCTGGACGCGCCGGTGCGCGAGCTCGTGCGCGCCATCGCCGCGCTGCGGGGCCACGCGCCGGCCCGTACCGCCGAGCTCGCCGATGTCATGGGCCTCGACTACGACCGCATCGCCCGGACGCGGCTGCGCGATCTGTCCGGTGGCACCAAGCAGAAGCTCCTGGCCGCCATGGCGCTGGCCAGCCAGCCGCGGGTGCTGGTCTGCGACGAGCCCACCGCCAACCTGGACGAGGCCGCCCGCCACGCCTTCTTCGGCTTGGTGGCGCAGCGCCCGGCGGACGCCGTGCTGATCCTGTGTTCGCACCGCACCGAGGAGGTCCGGCAGCTCGTCGACCGCGTGGTCGAGCTGAGCGAGGGCCATCTGGTGCGCGACGAACGCCTCGTCGAGGTGCTCGGCCAGCGGGCGCTGTGTAGGGTCGAGGTCCGCGTGCAGCCCGGGGACGCCCACGCCGCCCCCCTGAGCGCGCTGGGGTTCCTGCCCGTCGTGGGCGACCTGTGGCGCCGCTCCTGCACGCCCGGCGAGAAGCTGGGACTCGTGTCGCGCCTGCTGGAGAGCCGGCATCTGTTGTCCGATCTGCGTGTGATGGACGAAGAGGCCTGGGCCGCGCCCGGTCTCTCCCAGACCGAGGTGAAGGCATGAACGCATCCGTCATTCTCCGGGCCCTCTCCGCCTGCGCGCTCCTGGCGTGCAGCGGCGGCGACGCCCCCGCCGACCCTGTCTGGGGCAAGGTGCCCTGCGGCCACTGCGCCATGCTCGTCTCCGACCGCGCCCACGGGGCCCAGGCCCTGGACGCGCGCGGCGAGCGACTGTTCTTCGACGACCTGGGCTGCCTGGTCGCCTGGGAGGACAAACACCCCCAGGCCGAGCCGAAACACTGGGTCCGCCGCGCGGACACCCAGGACTGGGGCGCGCCCGAACAGACCCGCTACGCCCACGCCGACCACAGCCCCATGGACTTCGGCTTCCAGGGTGTGTCCACGGGCGGCACCGCCGACTGGACCGAGGTCGTGGCCGCCGTGCGGGCGCGACTCGCCGGGGGGGCGGCCAAGCCATGAGCACCCTTGCCATGCATCGCACCCTCGCCCTCACGCGCCTGGAGTTGTCCGACGCGCTCCGCTCCCGCTGGCTGCAGTTCACCGTGGTCATCGACGCGCTCGTGTTCGGCGTGTTCGTGTGGCTCGGCCTGCGCGAGTCCAGCGTGCTCGGCTTCACCGGCCTGTCGCGCGTGCTCCTGCACATGGCCAACGCCACCGTGATCGCCGTGCCGCTCGTGGCGCTGGTGGCCACCTGCCAGGCCGTCGCGCGGGCCCGCACCACGGGCCACCTGGAGCTCTTGCTCAGCCAGCCCGTGCGGCGCTCGGAGTGGTTCGCGAGCCTGCTGACCGCGCGGCTCGTGGTGCTCCTCGGGCCGCTGCTGGCGCTCATCGCGCTCACGGGCCTCGCCGGCCTGCTCCTCGGCGGGCGCGACGCCGCCCTCGGCCCCATGGCGCTGCACGCGCTGCTCGTGTCCACCACCCTGCTCTGGGCCTACGTGGGCATCGGGCTGCTCGTGTCGGCTTACAGCCGCACGCTCGAGCGCGCCGTGGTGCTCGCCCTGCTGGCCTGGCTGCTCTCCGCCGCGCTGCACGACTTCGCGCTCATCGGCCTGCTGCTCCAGTGGCGGCTGCCCCCGGCGCTCGTGTTCGGGCTCGCCGCGCTCAACCCCGTCGAGGCCGCGCGCATCGCCGTGCTCTCCACCGTGGACCCCGAGCTCTCCGTGCTCGGCCCCGTGGGTTTCTTCATCGCCAACGAGCTCGGCCCGCGCCTGGCGTACACGCTCGGGCTGCTCTGGCCGGCCGTCGTGGGCAGCGTCAGCCTGCTGGTCGCCGCGCGGCACCTGCGGCGGAGTGATGCCGTGGCGTGAAGCCCGCCCCGGCGGCCGCGGCGGCGATGCGCAGCGCGGCCTCCAGCTCGTCGGCCACGATGGTGTCCAGGTCGGGCGCGTCGGTCACGTCCAGGTCGAGCGCCCAGCGCACGCGGTTTGTCTCCCCACGCCACACGACGAGCGCGACGCGCCCCATGCCCACGGCGCCGCCGAGGCCGCTGCCGAACACCACCTCGAGCCGGTCGCCCGGGGTCAGCCTCACGGGCGAGAGGGGCCAGGCCTCGCCCTCCAGACACACGGCGCCCCCCCTCCGGACCACGCGCAGGCCGAAGCGCGGCGCGTCCGCGAGGGGGCGAGGCATCGCCGGTGCGCGGTCGTCGGGCGGCGGGTCGAGCATGGCCACTCTTTCGCGCGTCTCGCCCCGAGCGTCAAGGCCGCGGCGCCTGGGCCGCAGCGCCCCGTTCCTGCGGGAATCCCCTTGCCCACGCCCGGCCGTCGCCCGTAAAACGACGACTTCGCCGTACGGAAACCCGAGGTCAACCATCCATGGTGTCACGGAAAACGCGCGCCCGCGCCGGAATCTTGATGGGAATGTTCGTTTTCGCCTGCGGGGAGGGCGCAAACGACACCACGGGCGGCGGCGGAAACGCCGAAACCCCGGACGCCGGCACCGGTGGCACGGTTGGCCCCGGTGGCGCGGGTGGCGGTGGCGGACACGCGACGACCCCGGACGCCGGCCCGCCCGAGGGCCCCATCTACGACCTCACCCACACGGACCACCACGCGCTGCCCGCCTATCGGCCGCAGGTCTCGCAGTTCGACGTCGTCTCGGCCTCGCTGAACCAGCCCACGGGTCAGGCCGAGCTGTACGTCGGTCACCCGGCCAAGTTCACGGCCGGCGTCCACATCACGGCCGAGCCCCTGGAGGCGCCGCTCTACTACGGCCTGCGCAACGCGGACGCCTTCTGCGTGATCGGCGACGTCGGCGTGGACCACCTCGCCGAGTACTTCGACGCCGCCGCCCGCGCCAACGCCGCCCTGGCCGCGCAGACGCCCGTGCTCGATGCCGGCTCGCTCTCCGACTGCGCCGAGTCCCGCGCCTGCGACGCCGAGGGCGAGGAGTGCGTGGGCATCGTCCGCACGGGCCTGCCCGCGGACTACGACCCCGACGCCGCGCTCGACCCCAACGCCACCGTGCCCGACGCCCCCGCCCCGGACGCGGTGGACGGCCTGCCGGAGCCCGAGGAGAGCATCGGCTGGGCGTGCATGCGCCCGGCCTACGCCGCCACGCTGGGGGCGCCCGCCGCCCCGCCGCTCACCCTGTCGCCGGCGGACCTCGCCGGCAGCGTGCAGCGCGAATACACCGTGACCATCGAGGACCTCCTGCCCGAGCGCTGCGCCCCCCTGGCCGCGGACGCGACGGCCGAGCTCTGGGTGAGCTTCGACCCGGACTGGACGACCCTCTACCCCGGTCGGCCCGGCGGCCAGGACGAGACACACGCGGACGTCGAGGCCACCCACGACGCCATGGAGGACGTGGACGCGGCCGCCGAGCGACACGGCCGCATCCACGCGCAGCGCCTCGCCGGCGCCGAGGGCCGCTCCGTGGGCCCGGTGCACGCCGATCCCGGCGTGGACTTCGAGCTGCGGCACCTGATGACGGGCTCGTCCGTGGTGCTGCTCCACGAGGACGTGCAGCAGCCCTGGGACTTCGAGGTGACCGCGCTGTTCAGCGTGGACGGCACCCTCGACGCCGAACACGCCGCGCAGCTCGAGGGCGCCCGCGAACACTTCGCCTTCACGCTGCAGCCCACGGGCGAGCCCCGCGAGGGCTGTGTTCTGCCCGAGCCGCTGCCCGCCTTCGACCCGCGCGCGCTGGCCGTGGACGACGCCGAGGGCCACGACAGCGACACCGCCGACGCCGAGATCCACGTCGAGCGGACGGTGAAGGAGCACGGCTTCGCACTGCACGTGGCCGGCGACCTGCGCACGGCCGTGGTGTCCGGCGACTGGTCGTGTTTCGACCACTTCGAGGTGCGCGGCTGCTTCCAGACCGAGCTGGAGCAGGCGGACGCGCCGGGCCTGGGCCTGGAGAACGACTGCGCCACGCTGCAGGTGGTGTTCGAGCGTGTGCTGC
Source organism: uncultured Myxococcales bacterium (assembly GCA_903847385.1). GTDB lineage: Bacteria > Myxococcota_A > Bradymonadia > UBA7976 > UBA1532 > CAINDO01. The sequence goes on along the minus strand of CAINDO010000480.1, from coordinate 5,802 downwards.
CCGAGCCCGAGGACGCCGTGCCGCCCAACGAGCCGCCGCCCAACGAGCCGCAGGGCCTGCCGGACGCCGAGCAGCACTTCCGCGAGAAGGCCGCCGGCGCCGGCGGCTGCGATGAGAGCCTGCTCACGGAATACACCGAGCGCATGCGCCGCTACTACGAGCTCGAGCGGTCCATCAAGATCACGAACTGGTATGTCATGGACTACGGCCGGTTCCTGGAGCGCGTGGGCGTGGGCGACAACTGGGACTATGGGCCGTACAACCTGCCCCGGGGCTGGTTCTCGGGCCACATCGCCCGCAGCCCCTGGGTCGGCGGCGACGTCAAGGCCTGCCTGGACAGCTTCGAGGCGCGCGGCGTCGTGGCGGGCGATCACCCCTACTGCTACTGGATCTACTCCATCAACCGGGACTACGAGGCCTATCGGCGGCTCCGGCGGTACTTCCTGACGGACGACGGCCGCGGGGGCGACTACATCGCCTTCAAGGCCGATCCCTTCGCCAAGACGAACTCCTGGTACAACTGGAAGTGCTCGGGCATCCACTCCGGCTACTTCGCGCGCTACTGGGCGGACCCGGTGAACTTGCTGCGCACCTGGGCCGACCGCTGGAAGCACCCCGATCCCATCCACGCGCAGTACGACGTCACCCAGCGCCGCAACGTGACCGCCGTCGTCAGCGGGGGCTCGGAGATCGGCTGCGCGACCAGCGGTCTGTACATGCTGCAGCGCTACCGTATCGCAGACGACGGACGCGTCGAATACATCCCCGACGACGACGCCTTCTACACCGAGTACCTCCCCCGCGTGATCGAGAAGGGCGCCGCCAAGGCCCGCGCGGACGAGATCTGGAACCAGTTGGTGAACAGCTGCACCTCGTTCAGCGCGCCGGCGTGGAGCAGCGAGGCCATCCAGCAGACGCGCATCGTGCCTTCGCTCTACCCGAGCAAGTCGGTGAACTTCGGCACGGTGAACTTCGGCGCCGAGGGCGGCCTCGTCAACGACGTGCTGATCAACAAGATCACCGGCGCCTTCGTGCTCACGGCGGGCCCCAAGGTGCGCATGTGGACGGACGGCGTGCTCGCCCCGGAGCTCGGCGGCGGCATCGCCTTCAACGTGCAGGACATCTTCGGCGCCTGGCTCCTGGGGCGGTTCTTCAGCGACATCGTGTCGAGCCACATCACGGCCGGCTTCCACGTGCTCACCCAGGACCTGTGGAAGCTGAAGTACCGGCTGCCCGAGCAGTTCCTGATCCCCATGCCCCCGCCGCTGGAGAAGGAGGTCGAGAAGTGCAAGTCGTTCTTCTACGACGGCGTGCCCGTGGGCGTGGAGCTCTGCGCCGGCATCGGCGGCGCCGTGGGCATCAAGGGCGACGGCCCCAATGACGAGGCCACGCTGACCGTCGAGAAGGTCGGCACCACCGCCGGCGCGGACGGCCGGCCGGGCATCGTCGGCCGGGTCATCCCCTTCATCGCGCTGAACACGAGCGGCAGCATCGGCATCGACTTCCTGGCCGGCGTGACCGGCTTCAAGCTCAACCTGGACCCGACCATCGAGCTGCAGTTCCCCATCGAGCCGAGCCTGCACTGGAGCCTGCGCTGGCTGGCGGACGTGGGCCGGCTGGCCTGGGAGCTCGTGCCGGGCATCCGCATCGGCTTCGACGTGGTCGGCTTCGGCGGCAACCTGGTCTTCCAGGTCAAGTTCCGCTGGGGCGACGAGTACGGCTGGACCATCGTCGAGTGGGACCCGCTGGATCTGGCCAGCGAGACGCTGCTGGAACGGTTCCACGTGTTCAGCGGGGAGACGAGCCTGTGAACCGGACGGCGGCGCGGGTCGGGGTCGCGCTGGCGCTCGCCGGCGCAGCGGCCACGGCCGTCGCGCTCGCTTTGCGACCGGGCTCGGGCACCGACGACGGGGCCCGACCGGCCGAGGCCAAAGCGACCGCGAAGGCCCAGAACCCCGGCGCCCTGCCCGCGCTGAGCCCGGCGCGCACGCAGGGGCTCGGCTGCACCTTCGAGCCCGGCGCGCGTTTCGGCTGGGACTTTCAGGTCGATCTGCGCCTGGATCTGGAGCGCGGCGCGCTGGCCCCGGCCGGCACGCCTGCGAAGGGCGTCGACGTGATCGAGAGCCGCGCCGCCGGTGCGCTCCAGGCCCTGGTGCTCACGGTGACCTCGGCCGGCGAGGCGGTGGTCGCCCTGCGCGCGGCGCGCTGGACGGACACACCCGCGGACGCCGCCACGGCTGCCGCCGACTGGGCTGCCGACCTGCGAAAGCCGGTGCTCCTGCGCGTGGACAACCGATGTCGGACCCTGGCCGGCGCGCGCCACCGCGACACGTCCATCCTGGCCTGGGACCGCGTCGGGCGCTTGACCGACCGCTTCCAGTTCATGGCGCCGCCCGAGTCGGGGCCCGAGGCCGGGCGACCGTACACCACGCGCCACGCGGACACCCACGGCCCGAGCGTGGTGTCCAACCGGCACGTGCCCGGGCCCGGCCGCGGCGCCCTCTCGCGCCAGCGGCTGCGCTACGAGATCGCCGATCCGCGCGTGCAGGTCGCCCTCGTGCGCGCCCAGAGCACGCTCACCCTGGCCGACGCCATGTGGTTCCAGGGCCTCGACGAGTCCCAGGTCGTCCACACCCGCATGCGCGGCGCGCCAGCGTTCCAGTCCGAGGACCGGGCGCGGTTCGCCGCCATCGCGGCGGATCCCCAGGCCTTCGTCGGGCAGGACCTGGACCTGTCGCACTACGTGTGGGGCCGGCCGGACGCCGCCACGCTCTCGGCCGCCCGGGACGCCCTGGGCCCCGCGGGGCTGCGCGGTGAGCCCATGGAGACGGCCTGGGGCCGCTACCTGGCCGAGGCGGGCAAGGACTGGTTCGCCGCCCAGAAGCGCCTGCGGGCGTGGCTGCGGGCCAACCCCGAGGGCGCCGCCGCCCTGGCCGCCGGGCTGCGCGCCGGTCGGTTCGCCCCGCGCGAGGCCGCCGCGCTCACACTCGCCATGGCCAAGTCTGGCTCCCCCGAGGCGCTGAAGGCGCTGGAGGCGCTCGCCGCGGACAGCAACCTGCCGGAGAACCTGCGCACCCAGGCCGTGAGCGCGCTCGCGGACGCGCCGCACCCCACCCAGAGCACCGTCGACACGCTCGTGAAGATCGCCGACCGGCAGAACGGCCCCACGTCGTTGCAGGACATGGTCGGCAGCGCCGCCACCATGTCGCTGGGCAACCTGGTCGAGGGCCAGGTGGCCGGCGGACCCGCGGACGCCGCCCGCGCCTACCTGGAGTCGCGCCTCGAGGCCGGGGACGCCGACCGCGTGGCCGAGGCCCTGTGGGCGGTGGGCAACACCGGCGACGCGGCGTTTCTGGACTCCGTGGCCCGGAAGGCCGAGTCCGAGGACCCGGACCTGCGCGCGGCGGCCATGCACGCCGCCCGCAAGATGAAGAACGACCCCGAGGCCCGCGCGATGGTCGCCGAGCGCATGCGCGTGGAGACCCACCCCGAGGTGGCCATCGAGGCCGCCGCGGCGCAGCGCGAACAGCTCGGCAACTCCGGCCGGCTCTCCGCCCACGAGCTGAACCTGTATCGCTCCAAGCTGGTCGGCGCCCCCGAGCCCCTGCGCCGCGAGATCGTGCTCACGCTGGGCGCCGTGGCGGCGAACCAGCCCGAGGCGCGACAGATCCTGGCCGACTGGTACCCGCTCGAAGAGAGCATGCCCGTGCGGCAGCTCATCGGGCGGTTCGTGCCGGCGGCGATGCTGCCGTAGCCTCAGCGGGGCGCGATCGGACAGACCGCCAGCGCCGCCAGGAGCGCGGCGCGGCGCTGCTCCGTGCGGATCAGCATGGCCTCCATGTTGGCCGAGATGTCCAGCCGCGCGGCCTCGAGCGTCGCGAGCGCGGGGTTCTCGTAGACCATCTCGGTGTTGGCCGCCGCCGTCTCGTCGTCCGAGAGCACGGCGAACAGCTCCGCCTGAACGTCGGCCATCTTCGTCGCGAGGCGCTCCGGCGAGAGGGCGTCGATGACCTGGTTCAACACACCCAGGTAGCGCTGATACACCTCGACGGAGCGCAGCAGCGCCTGGTCGACCTCGGCCTCGGTGCAGTAGGTCACGGCGCAGGCGTCCACGATGGCGCGCGCGCCCTCGGCGTGGCAGGCGGACCACAGGTCGTCCGTGTCCCAGGCGGACACCCGGAACCGCTCGCCGTCCGCCTCGGCGGCGCCGGCGAAGAAGACCTCGTCGATGAAGTCGCCGTTCTCCAGCAGGCTGTAGGTGGCCAACAGGCGCAGGTACCCGTCCAGCTCCAGGCGCGCGTCCAGCAGACGCTCCAGCGATTCGGGGCCCTGGCTCAGCGTGAGATCGCCGATCTCCTCGAACCGCAGCCGCGCGGCTTCGGCCTCGACCGGGTCCGAGGGGTGCTTGACCTCGGCCGGCCACGCGTCGATGTCATAGCCGCGCCGGACCACGGCCGACAGACCCAGGCTCGTGTCCCGGAACGCGCGCTCCGGTTGATACACCAGCATGTACACGCCGCGGTTCATGCCATCGATGCGCAGCCGCACGTACTTGAACGGCGAGGGGAACAGACCCAGCTCGGCCAGCAGCCGATTGCCGAACACCTGCCCGAAGTACCGCAGGTCCTGACACATGGAGATCAGGATGAACCGGTCTGCGGCCAGATCCGGCGCGATGCGGCGCCGCGCGCCGTCGAGCTCGACGGTGATGCTCTTGCGCTCGCAGCCGAGCGTACCGAGGCCGTGAAAGTGGGCCACCGCGGGGAGCGGCGCGCCCACGCCCAGCGTGACCGAGGTCGTGAAGGGCTCGATGCTCGCCACGGCGTAGGCGGCGTCGTAGACGACGCGCTCCTCCGGCGTGAAGGTCAGCGCGATCTCGCTGGGGAAAGGGTAGCGGTCGTCCGCCGCGGCTTGCGGGTCGCAGGGCTCGAGGGCCAGGTGGTCCATGGGCGCCGGGGCGTCCAGCACCTGCAGCGTGTCGCCGGCGTGGAGCGCCATGATCTCGTCCGCGGCCAGGCCGGGGCACGCGCCGATGCGCACGATGGCGGCCCGGCGCGCTCGCATCTGGTCCACCAGCGCGGCGGCGTCGGCCTCGACGTCCCCCACGGCGGCCAGCGAGAGCGTCTGCACGCTCCTCGGCATCCCGGCGGGCAGCTCGTCCACCTGCTCCCCGACCACGATGAGCGTGCGCCCCGGCGTGGTGAAGCGGCTCTCCAGGTCCTCGAGCTCCGCGCGCAGGCCCTCCACGAGCGGCGCGGCCGAGCGGCCGGCCTCGGCGCGGAACTGCGCGAGCTGCGCGTGGGCGTGGGTGCGATCCACCGAGGTCTCGGCGAGCAGCACGGGCGCGTCCGCGCCGGCGGAGAGCACGGCCACGCGCTCGCCCGCGGGCAGGGCGTCCAGGAGCACGTCGGCCAGCACGCGGCGGACCAGGTGCTCGGCGGGGTTCTCGGCGGGCACCAGCAGGATCACGGTGAGGCCGGTCGTCACGCCGGCGCTGGAGACGGCCGTGTCGAGCCGCGGCTCCAGCGGGCTCTGCAGCCACGTCTCCGGCCACGCGTCCGGCGCCGCCTGCTCCGGGGGCAGCTCGGCATACAGCTGCACGCCCCCGCCCGGGAACGGCAGCACGCGCATCACGGTCGGGGGCAGGGCCGGCGGCGGCGCGGCGTCCGGCAGCATGTCCGGGCCCAGGTCCGGGCCCAGGTCCGGCAGGGCGGCGTCCGCCGGGAGCGCGCGGGCGTCCGGGGTGGCGGCGTCGAGGTCGGGCGCGGCGTCCGGCGCGGCGGCGTCCGCCGGGAGCGCGTG
>CAINDO010000479.1 GCA_903847385.1 uncultured Myxococcales bacterium | reverse complement strand
GGCGACGCTCGGGTTCCTGCTGGCGGCGCTGTCGGCGGCGGAGCCCGGCGCGGCCGACCCCGGTGCCCCGGTGGTCATCAGGCTGCCCGCCCACACGAACCCCAGCGCTCCCGTGACGAGCGCGGCGGGCGACCACGCGATTCCCTGACTCGAAGTTCGAACCAGATTTCCCCCACAGGAGTGACTCATGTCCCGCAATCGTCTTTTCTCTCTTTCGACCACGACCGCCGCCGCCGCTCTCTTCGCCGTGTTCGGCCTCGGCGCCTGCACGGTCAACGGCGCCGATCCGGCGGCCAACGGAGGCTCCGGCAGCACCTGGCCCACGGACTCCGGCGGGGGCACCGGCGGCGGGAGCGCGACGAGCGCCGCCGAGCAGGCCCTCGGCGCGGAGTTGTTCCGGCAGAACTGCGCGGGCTGCCACGGCCAGAACGCGCAGGGCGGCTCGGCCTACGGCGCCTCGTTGCAGGGCGCCTCGGGCATCTCCGGCGTCGTGCGCAACGGCAGCGGCGGCATGCCCGGCTTCAGCGGCCTGAGCGCCTCGGACATCGCGGCCATCGAGGGCTGGCTGCAGAGCTTCGTGAACGCGGCGGACCCCTCGACGCCCCGGGACGTGTACGCGATGGAGTGCGCGAGCTGCCACGGCGCCACCGGGGAGGGCACGGCGCGGGGGCCGCAGATCCGCAACCCGGTGCCGAGCTACGCCGCGTGGGTGGTCCGCAACGGCCGCGGCGACATGCCCGAGTTCGACGGGAGCCTCGTCTCGGACGACGAGCTCGACACCATGTTCACCTGGCTCGGCAGCTTCCCCAAACCCGCGGACGGCGCGGGCCTGTTCCAGCGCTTCTGCTCGAACTGCCACGGCGGCGGCGGTGGACTCGGCGAAGAGGCCGGCGAGCTGCGCGGGGTGGTCCGCGGGGGCGTCGGCTCGAACCCGGGCAGCGGCGAGTACATGCCGGCGTTCCCGGCGAGCGTGCTCTCGGACGCCGACGTGGCGAAGATCGCGTCGTTTCTGACCGGCGGCAGCGGCGGCGGCGGCGCGAGCGGCGGCGGCACGAGCGGCGGCACGACCAGCGGCGGCGAGACCGAGTCCGAGGGCGAGGACGACTGAGCCGACCCGCGGCTTGCGACGGTCGCGGGGGCGGCGTAAAGTCGAGCCCCCCATTTTTCGACCTCGGAGCCCCCCATGTGCGACCACACTGAAAACGACGAGTTCGCCGGCGAGTACGCGCCCCGGGAGCTCAGCCCCGTCGAGACGCTGCGGCACTCGTTCGCCCACCTGCTCGCCTCGGCCGTCGCCGACCTGTACCCCGGCACGAAGTTCGGCACCGGCCCGCACGTCGAGCACGGCTTCTACTACGACATGCAGATCCCCGTGCCCGTCTCCATCGACGATCTCCCCAAGATCGAAGAGAAGATGCGCGAGATCGCCAAGGGCAACCACAAGTTCGAGCGCTTCATGCTCGAGCGCGAGGACGCCCTGAAGTGGGCCGCCGAGGCCGGGCAGGGGTTCAAGGCCGAGATCATCGAGGGCATCCCCCACGGCAAGATCTCGTTCTACAAACACGCCGGTTTCACGGACATGTGCGCCGGGCCGCACGTGAACTACTCGTCCAAGCTCAAGCACTTCAAGCTCACGGCGATCTCCGGCGCCTACTGGCGCGCCAACGACCAGAACCCGCAGATGACGCGCATCTACGGCGTGGCGTTCGAGCAGAAGGAGGAGCTCGAGGGCCACCTGAAGATGCTCGAAGAGGCCGCCAAGCGCGACCACCGCAAGTTGGGGAAAGAGCTCGAGCTCTTCCAGATCACGCAGGAGTACGGCGGCGGTCTGGTGCTGTGGATGCCCAACGGCGCCTTCATCCGCAAGACGATCGAGGACTTCTGGCGCGACGAGCACCTGCGCCGCGGCTACAACTTCCTGTTCACGCCGCACGTGGCCCCGGCGACCCTCTGGGACCGCTCCGGTCACAACCAGAACTACCGCGACTCCATGTATTCCCCCATGGAGGTCGAAGGGCAGATGTATCAGCTCAAGCCGATGAACTGCCCGTTCCACATCGGTGTGTTCAATCACCGCCAGCGCAGCTACCGCGAGCTGCCCCTGCGGTACGCCGAGCTCGGCACGGTGTATCGCTTCGAGCGCTCCGGCGCCCTGCACGGTCTGATGCGCGTGCGCGGCTTCACGCAGGATGATGCACACATCTTCTGTACGCGTGAGACCCTCGAGGCCGAGATCGCCGGCTGTCTCGACATCGCGCAGACGATGTATCAGACCTTCGGTTTCCCCGATTACAAGGTCGAGCTGTCCGTCCGCGACGCGAAGAACAGCAAGAACTTCCTCGGCAGCGACGAGATCTGGGAGCTCGCCGAGAGCACGCTGGCCAAGGTCCTCGAGTCGCGCAACATCCCCTACACCCGCGTCGAGGGCGAGGCCGCGTTCTACGGCCCCAAGATCGACGTGAAGGTCATCGATGCCATCGGGCGCGTGTGGCAGCTCACCACGGTGCAGCTCGACTTCAACCTGCCCGAGCGCTTCGACCTGGGATACATCGGGGCGGACAACGCCGAGCACCGGCCGATCATGGTGCACCGCGCGCTCCTGGGCTCGCTGGAGCGCTTCTTCGGCATCCTGATCGAACACTACGCCGGTGACTTCCCCGTGTGGCTGGCGCCGGTGCAGGCCAAGGTGCTGCCGCTGTCGGAGAAGTTCCTCGACTACGGGCGGGACGTCGTGCAGTCGCTGCGCAACGCCGGCCTGCGCGCCGAGCTGGACGTGAGCGACGAGAAGCTCGGTTACAAGGTCCGCCGCGCCGAGATGGAGAAGGTGCCCTACGCCCTGGTGGTGGGCGGCCGCGAGGCGGAGACCCGCACCGTGGGCGTGCGCAAGCGCAAGGACGGCGACCTGGGGTCGATGTCGATCGAGGCCTTCGCCGAGCGTCTGGCAGACGAGGCCAAGAACAAGGTCCGCTGAACGCGGCCCGACGCCGGGTGTGAACGAAAGTTTCGCCCGGCCGTGAATACGCCGCTCCGGGTCCACGTCGAAGCCCCTGCAACATGGGGCACGGCGTGCCCGGAAAGGTGACGCGATGCGATTGGTTCTGGCGGCGTTGGGGTGTGCGTTGCTGTTCGCGGGCTGCTCCAAGCCCGAATACATCATGCCGAGCGTGCCGCTCACGCAAGACATGGGCGCCTATCAGTCGGCCAACGTCGAGGTCGTCGTGCCCGACGGCATGCTCAACGGCGCCGGTATTCAGACGAGCATCAAAGAGGGCGTCGCCAAGCAGATCCGCATGCAGAACGTCGTCACCAAGACGGACGTGCCGGAACCCGACGTGCTGGTCAAGGTGACGCTGGTCAATGTCGACCGCGGCAATGCGCTCACCCGCGCGACCCGCGGTTCGTCCGGCGCCGTCGGGCTGGTGGGCATGGTCAGCGACGACGGCGAAGCGAGCGTCACGGTCGAGGTCGAACTCACGGAAGTGAAGAAGGCTGCGCGCCTGGCCTCGTTCACGGCGATCGGGACCTCCGCCCCTTCCAACGACCACAGCATTCAGCCCCAGACGTCGCAGATGGAGCTCAGCGCGGCCGCCCCGGACCTCGTTTCTGTCTCGATCGACGCCGCATGCAGAGAGATCGCCCGCTACATGAAGACCCGCAAGGTCGTGGCGGACTGACACACCATCAGCGCAGCTCGAAGTGGCCGATCTCGCGTCGCCACTTCTGGGCGCGGATGGCATGGCGCTTCGCCGCGGAGTACCGGCCACGGGGATAGCTGCCGTCCTCGCGGATGACACCCGTGTCCCGCGCCCAATACTCCCAGGCCAGCCAGCGGACCTCGCGGGTGTCTCGGATGGCGCCGAAGATCGCCTCCCAGGTCTCGCGGTCCTCGTCCGCGCGACAGACCGTGGTCTCTCGCCCCTTCGGGCAGCCGCCGCGGCCGCCGCCATAGCCGGCGTGGGTCGCGAAGCGCAGGTCCACGGCGCGGCCGTTCCGGTGGGGGCCGGGGCCCTCGCCGCGGACGCAGATCAGGCGGACGCCGAGTGTGTTGGCGCGGGCCTGCATGGCCTCCACGGCGGCGGCGAGGCGGGGCTCGAGCGTATCCCGCGCGCAGGCGCGGCCGAAGAGCTCGGTGTCGCCGGTGGGCGGCGCATCGGGCAGTTCGGGCGGCTCGGGCGGCGCGGCCGACGCGACCCCCGGTGGGCTCGACGAGGGCGGCGCGTCGACGTTCGCAGGCGGCGGCGCGGGCCTCGGGGGCGGACCGCCACAGGCAGTGACGGCCAACGCCAGGGCCGCGGCGAGCGGACCCGCGTGACGCCGCGCGGTCACCAACTGCCCGAGCTCCCCCCGCCGGAGGAGTCACCGCCGGACGAGCCGCCGGAGTCGCTCCAGGTGTCGTGCGTGGACGCCGCGACCGCCACCATGGCCAGGGTCTGCGTCGTGGTGCTGGTGTGATGGCAGTGGCCGCAGTGAATCGTGACGTCCTGCAGGCCCGTGGCGTTGGTCGTGGCGGGGCTGACCACCTTGCGGGAGACCTGGGCCGTGGCCCGGCAGTTGGGGCAGGGGGTGCGGGTGCGACGCCGTACCAGCGCGAAGACGCCGCCGACGAGCGCGAGGGGGAGCAAAGCCCCGAGACCCGCGGCGCAGGACGCGGACCCGGACGCGGGCTCGGCGAGCATCATGCGGTCCACCACGGCCTCGGCCGCGCCCGTGACGGCGGCCTCGGTGTGTCCAGCCTTCATCTGCGCCACGACGACCTCGGCCATGATGGCGTCCGTGGTCTCCTGCGTGTCCGTCCAGCCGTCACCGACGACGATCTCGGCCTTGCGGTCGTTCAGCACGAAGACGACGAGCACGCCGCGGTTGCGCTCGGCGTCGTCCAGCGCCCAGCGGTTGAAGAGGGCGGTGGCCCAGGTGCGGGGGGCGGCGGCGTCCACGGTCGGCACGACGGCGACGGCCACCTCGCCGCCGACCCGGCCTCGGGCGGCCGCGGCGTCCACGCGGGCGATGGCGGCGGGCGAGAGCGTGCCCGTGAGGTCGACGACGGCGTGGGTCGGCCGGGGGTCGGGCACCTGCTCGACGGGGACGGCGGCGGCCGGCGAAGCGATCATGAGCAGCAGGAGCATCGCGGCGAGGAGGGCTCTCATGGCGCCGATGGTACACACCGGCGTCAGGGAACGCTCTCGAACAAGAGCGCCTGCGGGATCGAGGTCAGGCCGGGCACCATGGCCTCCAGGTGCACGCTGCGGGTCTCGCCGGGGGCCAGGGCGAACTCACCGAGCGGTGTGGTCCGGGCGTCCGGCGTGTGGCGAAGGTCCAGGGGCACGGCGTCCCGGCGGCCGACGCCGTCCCAGTACCGGGAGAGATCCGCGTTCACGATGCTGCCGAAGCCGGCGCGCACGGTCCGCGGGCGGGCCGGATCGCGGTTCACCAGGCGCACCGTGAGGTCGTACACCACGCCGTACATGCCCACGGACTCGCGGGCGCTGCCCTCGAGGTTCATCAGCGCCGGGAACGCCTGCACCTGCGGGTGGCCGCCGCCCGTGGCGGTGTTCACGATCACGCCCAGTCGCTGCCCCGCCGCCGGCACGCCGACGCTGAAGTCCGCGCGCCAGGTGTCGTGGGCGTACACCCCGGCCTCGCGGCCGAAGGGCGGGGGCGGGTCGCCGGAGATGCGGTAGTCGCCCGGGGCGTCGGAGAGCGCGCCATTCACGGCCTGGTTCAGATCGTTCGCGGCGGTCGCAACGACATACACATACACGTCGTCCGAGGTGTGGAACCAGAGGCGGCCGTCCGCCTCGCGGTTGCGGCCGAGCTCGCCGGACCAGATGCGCACCGGCCGCCGGCTCGGGACCTCGACGCCCCGCAGGTCGACCCGCGGGGTGTCGCGGGCCCAGTCGGCGGTCACGCGGTAGTCGGGGCTCTGGCCCAGGCCCAGGCCGCCGGCCTCGTCCTGCGTGTAGGCCGAGCCGCGGGCGTCCAGCGTGACCGGCGCGTCCGTGGGGTTGGTGACGACGACCTGCAGCCACACGCTGCCCGCGCCGCGGTAGAGGTGATGGAGGTACAGGCCGAAGTCCCCCCGCAGGCGGTACGCCCGGCCGCCACGCGTCTGCGTGGGGCGGGCGTTGCCCATCAGGAGGCCCGGGCCGTCGAAGGCCTCGGGGTTGTTGCTGACCATCAGCGGCGGACCCTCGCCCCCGCCGGGGAGGGGGGCGCATTCGGGAATCCGGGGCGGGCCAGCCGTGAAGTCGCCCGGCGCCCAGGCGGCCTCGTCCAGGTCCACCGCTTGAGGTGCCGTGGCGTCTGGCGGGCTCACACGCGCGGCGTCCGGGGGCGGGGCGCCCGGGGCCGCGTCCCCGGGGAGCACAGGGCCATCGGCAACGTCGACGCGGGCGTCGGCGACGTCGACGCGGGCGTCGGCGACGTCGACGCGGGCGTCCGCGGCGTCCGGCGTGGGCGACGCCGCGTCCGACGGCAAGACAGGCCGGGCGTCGGGGGGCGCTGCGAACCGGGCGTCGGGGGGCGCTTGGAGCCGGGCGTCGGACCGCGCGTCGGGGGTCGTGTCGGCGGTCGCGGCGTCCGGCGTGATCCGGACGACCTCTCGTTCGGCCGGCGCGTCGGCACAGCCCGCCAGCGCGGCGACGAGCACCAGCGAGCGCGGCGACCTCACGGGCGCGCCGTCGGGGGGGCGGGCCGCAGGCGCTTCAGTTCGGTGCGCAGCGACTGCAGAAGCCCGGTGTCCGGCGGGTCGCCGCCGAAGCGGCTGGCCTCGTACAGCTCGACGACCCGCTCGGCGAAGGGCAGGCCCGGCGCCTCGCGGCGGCGCAGCAGGGCCAGGTACTCCCGGGCCGTCGCCGCGGGGGGCCGGGCGATGCCCCAGGTCGTGTACTGGCGCACCATCTGCACGTAGAGCTCCGCGACCGTGTCGCTCGCGTGTCGCCGGGCGCCGCCGAGGCCCGAGGCGCCGCCCTGCCGCCGCCGCCGGACCACGAAGAACACGCCCCCGCCGAGCGCCAGGGCCGCCACGATACCCCACATCGCCGGGGCCCCCGGACGGCTCGTCGAGCCGCCGATGCCCTGGGGGTCGCCGGGTTTCTCGGCCTCGAAGAGCCCGCCGAAAAGGTCGCCCACCCCGGAGCGTACGCTCTCGAAGAGCCAGACCTGCCGGCCCAGGTCGTACTCGATCACGTACTTGTACCAGCGCAGGCGCATGGCATCGGCGTACTGGGCCAGCGCGGTCAGGATCGACGAATCGGCCGCGTGCGACGGGCCCGAGGGCGTGGCGTCCCGGGTGGCCCAGCTGCGCCCGGGGAGCCAGACCTCGGCCCAGGAGTGGGCCTCGCCCTGGGAGACGCTCAGATAGTTGCCGTACCCGTTCCAGGTGCCCCCCAGGAACCCGTTCACGTTGCGGGTGCCGATGCCCTGGGTGCGCAGCAGGATGGCCAGGGCCGTGGCGAAGTACTCGCAGTGGCCCTTCTGCTGCTCGAAGAGGAAGTCCTCCAGCGGCGGCCGCTCGCTGCCCGGCTCCAGGGTCAGGCTGTACTGGTAGTTCGAGCGCAGGTGGGTCTCCACCCGCTCGACGGCCTGTCCAACGGTCGCGGCGTCACCGATCACTCGCTGCGCGAGCGCCCCCACCGCCGGATCCAGGCCGTCCGGGAGCTGCAGGTAGCGGGCGCCCTCCCGGGCCAGGGCGAGCTCGCCGCGGTAGTCCGCCAACGGCATGTTCCACAGGGTGGGATCCGGGTCGTCCGCGCCGCTGTAGGCGAAGTACCGGAACGCGAGCTCGTCGTTCTGGGAGTACAGGACGTCCCACTCGGCGTCGCGGAAGACCGCGCGCTGCTGGTCCGGCAGCGCCGCGGCGGCGCCGATGTCCGGGAGCTCGATGCCGTGCAGCCGCGTCAGCCCGAAGAGCACGTGCGTCTCCATGGGCTCGAGGTAGATGGCCTGGCGGACCGTCTGCTCGGGCCAGGGCTGGCCGGAAACGAGCGAGCGGTCCTCGGCGTCGCGCAGCAGGCGGCGGCGGTGCGTGCGCGACTTCGTCCAGCGGCGGCCGTCGTAGCGGTCGAAGCTGACGCCGCGCCAGTAGCCGGACGCGTACTGGCCGGCGGGCAGGTCCGGGAACTCCACCCGCATGACCACCGTCGGGTCGTCCTTGATGGTGCCGAACTGCCCGAGCTCCACGCGGTCGCTGAACCCGGTCATCAACACGCCGGGGCGCTGCTTCTTGAAGAAGAGCCCGAACCCGATGCGCGGAAAGAACACGAAGACCAGCGTCGAACCCACGAAGACCAGCAGCGAGATGGCGCTGGTGGCCACGAGGAACCGCCCGCCGATGAGTTTGCGGCTGTTCAGGACCCGCTCGACCTGCACGGGGCGCCCCTGGAGCGAGTCGCCGTACTTCAGCAGGAAGTTGTCCTCCATCTCCCGCTTCAGGTGGAACAGGATGAGCGTCCACGTCCCGAACACGATGTAGAGGACGAACTGGATGCCGTACGTGATGTCCACGTCGACGGCGGTGCCGGCGATGAGCAGCATGAACGACAGCACGTAGAGCTGCAGGTAGTCCTTGCTCGTCTTGCGGTTGAACAGCTTGTTGATGATCAGGAAAAGGATGAACCCGACGCCGGCGCTGAGCAGGGCGTCGCTGCCCATGGCCTGGAAGCCCGCGACGCCCAGGACCAGCATCGTCACGATGTTCCACGGCAGATCGTAGCGCTGGAACTGGATGCGCGGGGGCTCCCAGAACCAGCTGGCGGCCACGGCCAGCACGAAGAGCACCGCCATCCACGGCGGCACCTCGCCCGACGCGATGACCGAGAGCGTGCTCGTCAGCGCCATCAGGTAGGTCACCGTCTTGTGGACGAGGATGAAGCGCATCGGTCAGGCCGCCGGGCGTTCGGTGGCCTCGGCGGGGCGGCCGCCGGGCGTGAGGATCTCGGTGAAGCCGCGGGTGTCCATCGGTGCGCTGCCGGCGTCGGCCTGCACGAGCAGCCAGCGGCCGCCGCGGGCGCCGGGGAAGGGCTGGGGGGCCGCGTCCGGGCCCGAGGGCGCCGGGGAGAAGCGCACCACGGCCAGGGCGCGCAGGGCGGCGAACAGACCGCGCCCATCGGCGGCGATCTCCAGGTGCAGGTCGCCGGCGCGCAGATCCAGGGTGTAGCCCCGGCGCTGCAGGTGCACGAGCAGCGAGGCGGCCAGGTCGACGGCGCGGTCGAGCTCGGCCTCCTGCGCGGCGTCCGGGGGGCCGAGCGTCAGCAGGTTCAGGCACACGCCCACGCGGCGGCCGGTCTCCGACTCGTACTCGCGCGTGACCAGGCGGCCGTCGCGGGCGCTGCGTTTCCAGTGGATGTCGCGGGCGTCGTCGCCCTCGCGGTGGGGTCGCAGGCCGTGGAAGTCGCGCCCGAGGCCCCGCTGCGTCCGCGCCTGCAGGCCCGCCGCGCCGCGCGGCTCCTCGAGGTTCGGGGAGACGGGGTGGATGCGCGGCAGCACCAGCAACTCCGCCTCCGACGCCACGTAGAAGGTCTTCACGAAGAACGCGAAGGGGAACCGCGTGCTCAGGTGAAACCCCCGGTAGTCGTATCGCCCGCGCCGCTTGAACTCGCTGCGGTAGCTCGTGTTCTGGCGCGCCCGGGGCGGGAGCTTCAGGAAGTAGCACTTCTTGGCCAGCGCGTGGCCGTCGATCACGTCCTCGACCTGCACGCTGAACGAGGCGAGCCGCGTCTTGGCGTTGTGCACGGCGATGCCCGTCAGGTACGGGCTGCCGGCGTGGACCTCGACGGGCAGGCTGCGCGCGACCTCGAGGCCCTTCAGCGCGAGCTCGCTCAGGATGCCGCTGACCACGATGATCGACAGCATCATGCCCAGCACCAGGTAGAGCAGGTTGTTGCCCGTGTTGATGGCGGCGAAGCCGACGCCGAGCGTGAGGCCGACGAAGTAGCGACCCTCGTGCGTGAAGCGCAGGCGCCGCCGGGGGGGCGGTCGGCGGAGCAGGCGGGCGAGGGGTTCGGGCAGGCGCACCGCCGGAGCGTGCACCACGTGCCGTGGCAGTGGCAAATCCCGTGAATTGCAGCTACACCGGCGGCCGTGGAGCTACGCTACGCCCAAGGCATCCGGCTGGGTGCGCTGACCTTCGATCCGGTCGGCCGTGTCCCCAGCGCCTTCTGGACGCACCGACCGGTGCGGCGCGTCCAGGCCGGGCAGACGCTCGCCAGCGCCCCCCTCGCCGCCACCTGGAGCGACGTCCTGGGCGTGCCGTTCGGGGGCAGCGTGGTGGCCGGCGGCTTCCGGCTGGAGCTGATCCCCAGCGGCTATGGGCCCGGCGGCGCGGCGGTCATCGCCACCCGCAACGGGCACCGCACGCTGATCCTCGGGCCGGTTTCGCCGCGCTGCGAGGCCCAGCCCGCGGAGTCGCTCGTACTCTTCGCCGCGGACACGCTCGCGCCGGACGACGACTGGCTCTCCGCCGCCCGGATGGGGGGCACGCTCCGCCTGATCCCCCGGGACGCCGGCGCCGCGCTGGCCATCTCCGAGGCCCTGACCGCCGCGGGCGTGCCCCACCGCCGCCCCGCCTGGCTCGTCGCGGGCGCGGGGGAGGGGCCCAAGTCGGCCCGGGTCACGCTGTCGTTCACCGGCGAGGGCCGCCCCGTGGACGCCCGCCCCCAGGCGGACGAGGCCTTCCTGGCGGCCTACGCCCACTCCACGGGCGCCGAGCGCATCTACGTGCACGGCCCGCGGGCCGAGGCGCTCTCGCACCGATTGAAAGACGCCGGCATGTCTTCGCGCGTGCTGGCGGCGCCGGCGCAGCTCCCCCTGGCCGGTCTGCATCCGGTGTCCTCGCGATGAGCCCGCCCGGGGCGGCGCGCGCCCTGCGGTGCGAGAACCGGCGCCGCGGCGGCTTCTTCCGGCGCCTGGCCGGCCTCGCCTTGATGCTGGGCGTCGCGGGCACGCTGGCCGGCGGCCTCGCCGGGCTGGCCGTGTACGTCCACTTCTCCCGCGACCTGCCGGCCCTCTACGACGTGGAGAACTACCACCCCCCCGGCGTGACGCGGTTCTTTGCGCGCGACGGCCGGCTGCTGGGTGAGATGACCACGGAGCGGCGGGTGGTCGTGCCCCTGGAGCAGATGCCGCGCCCGCTCCTCGAGGCCTTCCTGGCCGCCGAGGACCAGCGGTTCTTCGAACACGGCGGGGTGGACGTCCGCGGCGTGCTCCGCGCCGCCCTGGCCAACTGGCGGGCCGGCCGCGTGGTCGAGGGCGCCTCGACCATCACCCAGCAGCTCTGCAAGACGCTGGTGGGCAACGAGCGCAGCGTGGGCCGCAAGATCCGCGAGGCCATCCTGGCGCGGCGCCTGGAGTCCCGGCTCAGCAAGCTCGAGATCCTGTACCTGTACCTGAACCAGATCTACCTGGGGCACGGCGCCCACGGCGTGCAGGCCGCCGCGCAGCTCTACTACGGCAAGGACGTCGGGCAGCTCTCCCTGGGCGAGGCGGCGATGCTGGCCGGCCTCCCGCCGCGCCCGAGCACGCTCAACCCGGTCATCGACCTGCCCGGGGCCAAGGAGCGCCAGCGGTACGTGCTCGACCGCATGGTCGCCGAGGGCTTCATCACCGCGCAGCAGGCCGACCAGGCCGCCGCCGAGAAGCTCACCATCGTGAACGACGCGCCGGACGTCTTCGGCGAGATGGCGCCGCACTTCAGCGAACACGTGCGCCGCAGCCTGCAGGCGGCCTACGGCGGCGAGGCGCTCAACCGCGAGGCCTTCGACGTGTGGCTCACGGTCGATCTCGACCTGCAGCAGGCGGCGGAGCGGGCGCTGCAGGGCGGCCTGCACGGGCTGGCCGAGCGGCAGGGTTACACCGGCCCGCTGAAGCACCTCGAGGTGGCGGACCAGGCCAGGTTCCGCGAGGCGGCGGCCCGGGTCTACGCGGGGTTGACCAGGCTCTCGCCGGAGCGGGACCACGTCGCCCTGGTCGAGTCCGTCGAGCGCACGGGCGCGCGGGTGCTGGTCGGCGCGAAGGGCTTCGAGCTGCCGCTGGCCGGTCTGAGCTGGGCGGCGCCGTACACCGAGCAGGAGCCCGTCAACGACCGCCGCGTGCGGGACGCCACCGAGGTGCTCAAGCCCGGGGACGTCGTGCTGGTGCGGGGCGGGGCCGAGGACAAGGCCCGGCTCTCGCAGGAGCCCCGGGTGCAGGGCGCGCTGGTGAGCATGGACCCCCGCGCCGGGGAGGTCCTGGCCATGGTGGGGGGCTTCGACTTCGATCAGAGCGAGTACAACCGGGCCTTCCAGGGCTGTCGGCAGCCCGGCTCCGTGTTCAAACCCCTGGTTTACAGCCGCGCGCTGGACATGGAGTACACGCTGGCGACGCCGCTCTCGGACACGCCCGTGAGCGTCTTCGACGCGGCCCATCAGCTCCTGTGGAAACCGAAGAACTTCGAGGGCGAATTTCACGGGGACGTGACGCTGTTCAAGGCCCTCACGCGGTCCATGAACATCCCGGCCATCAAGACCATCGACTACGTGGGCCCGGACAACGCCGTGTCCTGGGCCCGGCACCTGGGCATCACCACGCCCATGTACCCGGATCGCACGCTGGTCCTCGGCAGCTCCTGCGTGTACCCCTGGGACATCGTGCAGGCCTTCGGCGTCTTCGCCCTGCGCGGGCAGCGGCCGCGGCCGGCGTTCGTGTCGCGGGTCACCACGCGGACGGGCGAGGTCCTGGAGGACCGAACGGCCGTCTCCGACGCCTGGGCGCCCTCACCGGCCCGCGTGGACGCCCTGCTGCGCCTTTGGCACGAGCCCCGTGAGCGCGTGATGGACGAGCGCACGGCCTACCTCACCCAGACCGTGCTGAAGGGGGTGGTCGAGCAGGGCACGGCGGTGGCCGCACGCAAGCTCGGCGCGCCCGCCGGCGGCAAGACGGGCACGACGGACGCCTACGACGCCTGGTTCGTGGGCTTCACGGATTCCGTGGTCACGGGCGTCTGGGTAGGCAGCGATCGCAACACCCGCAAGCTCGGCGGCGGAGAGACCGGCGGGGCCTCCGCGCTGCCCGTGTGGCTTCAGTTCATGCGCGCCGCGCTCGATGGTCGCCCGCAACGCGACTTCACGGAACAGCCGCCGGCCGGTATCGTGTTCGCCAACATCGACGCCGAGACCGGGAAGCTCGCCGCCGCCGGTCGCTCCTCGCTGAATCTGCCTTTCAAGGAAGGCACGGTTCCGGTAGAAGCGGCGCCGGCGGCCGGGACCTTCGACCGCCGGGACGTGGACGTCGTGGAAGGCAGGTTCTGATGTTTCCCTCCGGCGTAGGCTTCGGCGAGCTCGTGGTCATCGGGATCGTCCTGCTCCTCGTCGTGGGCCCGAAGAAGCTGCCGGACGTCGCCAAGGACGTCGGCAAGGGCCTCAAGACGATCCGCAAGGTCTCCAACCAGCTCCGCGAGAGCGCCGAGGTGGACGAGCTCAAGCGCGCCGTCTACGGCGAGCCCGGCCACACGCCTGCGTGGAAACGCTCCGTGTCCGAGCACCTCAACGACCTGATGGAGGGCGATGAGCCCCCCGTGTACACCGCCGCCGCGGCGTCCCCGCCTCCGCGCGCCGCCCACGCCGTCACCGAGACCCCGGATCCCGCCGTCGCCCTCGACCACGGCGAGCACGCGCCGGCCACCGACGACGACCACGACGACGACGGCCGCCCGGTCGCTCGCCCCGGTGGCCCCGCCGCCGCCGTCGCCGCCGTGATGGCCGCCGAGGCCGAGGCGTACCGGGCCGCGCCCGCCGAGGTCTCCCCCGCAGCCTCCCCCGCCCCAGGAAATGGACCGACCAACGGTGAGCAGAGCGCCTGAGCGCGGCCAGAGCGCCGAGCCTCCCGAACAAGACGAATCGGACCTGGAGTCGTCCCGGGCCCCATTTCTCCAGCACCTGGAGGAGCTCCGCTGGCGCCTCTGGCGCGCCGTGGTCGGCGTGATGCTCTGCGCCGTGGGCTGCTACCTCTTCCACGACGAGATCTTCTTCTTCCTCACCCGCCCCCTGTACGACGTCATGGCCGCCAAGAGCCTGGGCGACCGCCTCGTGTACCGGTCCATCGGCGGCGTCTTCGCGTTCCATATGCAGGTCGCCGGGCTCGGCGGGCTGTTCTTCGGCATGCCCATCCTGCTCTGGCAGCTGTGGGGGTTCATCGGACCGGGCCTCTACAAGCGCGAGAAGTTCATCGTGCTGCCCTTCGTCTTCGCCACGACGCTCTGCTTCGTGGGCGGGGCGGCCTTCGCCTACTACCTGGTGCTGCCGGACGCCTTCGACTTCCTGCTGGACTACTCGATTCAGAACGGCCCGCAGAAGCTCGTGCCGGACATCAACATCGAGGACTACCTGGACTTCGTGGTGAAGCTCCTGCTCGGGTTCGGCATCGCCTTCGAGCTCCCGACCGTGGCGGCGTTCCTGGCCATGGTGGGCCTGATCACGCACCGCGCGCTCCTGCGCGTGTGGCGCTACGCCGTGGTCGTCATCTTCATCGCGGCCGCCGTGCTCACGCCACCGGACGTCTTCAGCCAGCTGCTCATGGCCATGCCGCTGATGGGGCTCTACGCGCTCTCCATCGGCATCTGCTACACGATCACGCGGCGGCGCGAGGCCCGGCTGGCGCGCGAGGCCGGCCTGGACGAGCCCTGACCCATGCGGCGTGAGCTCGAGCTCGTCCTGCATCCGGACGCCGCGGATCCCGAGGGCCTGCGCCGCGCCGCCGCCGCCGCCCTGGGCGTCGCGCCGGACCGCCTGACGGACGTCGTCTGGCGCCGCCGCACCATCGACGCCCGCCACGGCAAGGTCCGCATCCAGGCCAAGGTCGAGGTCTTCGTGGACGAGGCCCCGCCGGCGGTCACCGAAAACGAGGTCCCTGGCCTGCCGAGCCTGTCCGGCGAGCCCAGCGTCGTCGTCGTCGGCGCCGGTCCCGCGGGCCTCTTCTGCGCCTGGGGCCTCGCGCGCCAGGGGGTCCGCTGCGTGCTGGTGGACCGCGGCGCCAACGTCCGCGGCCGTCGCCCGGCCCTGGCGAAGCTCAACCGCGAGGGTGTGCTCGACCCCGACTCGAACTACTGCTTCGGCGAGGGCGGTGCGGGCACCTTCAGCGACGGCAAGCTCTACACGCGGGCCACGAAACGCGGGGACATCGACCTCGTCCTCGCGCTCCTGGCGGCGAGCGGCGCCCCGGACCGCATCCTGTACGACGCCCGGCCCCACATCGGCACCAACCGACTGCCCAAGGTCGTCCAGACCTTCCGCGAGCGGCTCGAGGCGGCCGGGGTCGTCGTCCGCTTCGACGCGCGGGTGGACGACCTTCTGCTCGACGGCGCCCGCGTCCGCGGCGTGCGCCTGGCCGATGGCACGGACATCCCCGCGCAGGCCGTCGTCATGGCCACGGGCCACTCCGCGCGGGACGTCTACGCGCTGCTCCACCGACACCGCGTGGCCATGTCCGGCAAGGGCTTCGCGCTCGGCGTGCGCATCGAGCACCCGCAGGCGCACATCGACCGCCTGCAGTACGGCGATCTGGCCGGCCACCCCCAGCTCGGCGCGGCGCCCTACGCACTGACCCGCACCGAGGCCGGCGTCGGCGTCTACAGCTTCTGCATGTGCCCGGGCGGTTTCATCGTCGCGGCGGCCACGGAGGCCGACGGCGTGGTCGTGAACGGCATGAGCCCCCACGCCCGCGGGTCGCGGTTCGCCAACAGCGGCATGGTCGTCACGGTGGGCCCCGAGACCTTCGGCGCCGGCCCCCTGGACGGCCTGGCCTACCAGCAGCGCATCGAGCAGGCGGCCTTCCGGGCCGGCGGCGGGGGCTTCCGGGCGCCCGCCGCGCGCGTCACGGACTTCCTCGCCGGGCGCGTCTCGTCGAGCCTGCCCGACTGCAGCTACCGCCCCGGCCTGGCCCCCGCGGACCTCCGGAGCGTGCTGCCCCCCCGCATCGCCGCGCCCCTCTCCGAGGCCCTGCGCGAGTTCGACCGCCGCAAGATGCGCGGCTACGTCACGCAGGACGCCGTGATGCTCGGCGTGGAGTCGCGCAGCAGCGCGCCGGTCCGCATCGAGCGGGACGCCGACACCCTGGAGAGCCCGAGCCATCGCGGCCTGTACCCCTCGGCCGAGGGGGCCGGGTACGCCGGGGGCATCGTGAGCGCCGCCCTGGACGGCCTGCGGGTCGCCGAGGCCATCGTGCGCCGCGTGTCGTCCCCCTGACACAATCGGTTCGGTAAGGGCGCGGGGTTTGCTATTGTCCGCCGCGATGGCCACCCCCCCCGTCGACCGAACCGACGACTCCACGTTGGCCCCGCTCCCGGCGGGCGATGCGCCCGTGCGACCGGTCGTCCGCGGCGTGGTGGCCGGCCCCGAGCACATCGTCGCCTGCCACGACTGCGACCTCATCGTGTCGTTGCCGCCGCTGGCGGACCGGGCCCTCGCCCGGTGTCCGCGCTGCCAGTTCGTCATCCACCGCGGGGCGCACCACACCATCGAGCGCACGGTCGCCCTCACGATTGCCGCGCTGGTGCTGTTCACCGCGGCCAACGCCTTCCCGCTCCTGACCATGAAGGCGCAGGGCAACGAGACGGTCGCCACCATCGTCTCGGGCTCGCGCATCCTGTGGGACCAGGGCAACCGCGGCCTCGCCGGTCTGGTCTTGTTGACCACGTTCGTCGCGCCGCTCCTGCACAGCACGCTGTTGCTCTACGTGCTCGTGCCCCTCGGCTTCGGCAAGAAGGCCCCCGCCGCGGCGGACGTCTTCCGCTGGATCGGGCACGTCCGGGTCTGGAGCATGGCCGAGGTCTTCGTCCTCGGCGTGCTGGTCTCCCTGGTCAAGCTGGCGGACATGGCCGACATCGTGCCCGGCATCGCCCTCTGGGCGCTCGGGCTGCTCATCCCCGTGCTCACGGCCTCCCTGGCCACGCTGGATCCGGACGAGGTCTGGAGCCGCCTCGACCGGTCCGGGGAGCTGTGATGAAGCAGCGCACGGCGATGGCCGAGAACCTGGTGACCTGCCACGACTGCCACAAGCTCGTGCACCTCCCCGACGGCCATGACCACGGCACGCGCTGCCCGCGCTGTCACGGGGCCCTGCACTTCCGCAAGCCGGACAGCCTGCAGCGCACCTGGGCGCTGTTGATCGCCGCGGTGGTCCTGTACGTGCCCGCCAATGTGTACCCCATCATGCGCGTGACCTCCCTGGGGCGGGCGCAGGCCGACACGATCATGAGCGGCGTGGTGCATCTGTTCGAGCACGGCATGTGGCCCCTGGCGCTGATCGTCTTCTTCGCCAGCATCGTGGTGCCCATGGCCAAACTCTTCGCGCTGGTGCACCTGCTCGTGTCCGTGCAGCGTCGCTCGCCGAAGAAACCCGTCGAGCGCACGAAACTCTATCGCCTGACCGAGATGTTCGGTCGCTGGTCCATGGTGGACATCTACGTGGTGGCCATGCTGGCCGCCCTGGTGCAGTTGGGCTCCCTCGCGCAGGTCGAGGCCGAGCTCGGCGCCGTGTTTTTCGGTGCCACCGTGGTGACGACGATGATCGCCGCCGAGTCCTTCGACCCGCGTCTCATCTGGGACCGTCGCGGTCGACCGAAGCATTCCGAGGAGCATTCGAAGACCCATGGCTGAGACACAGGCCGAGATTCCGCAGGCGCACGTGAGCCCGCCCAAACAGCGGCTGTCGGCGATCTGGATCGTGCCCATCATCGCCGCGCTGATCGGCGGGTGGCTCACCTGGAAGTCCATCCACGAGAAGGGGCCGCTCATCACGATCACCTTCCGCACGGCGGAGGGCCTCGAGGCCAAGAAGACCAAGGTCAAGTTCCGCGACCTGGACGTCGGTGTGGTCGAGGACATCCGCCTCTCCGAGGACCTCTCGTACGTCGAGGTCAAGGCGCGGATGCAGAAGGACTTCAACCAGTACCTCACGGAGAACACCCGCTTCTGGGTGGTCCGCGCGCGTGTGACCGCGGCGGGCATCTCCGGCGTGGGCACGCTGCTCTCCGGCGCCTACATCGGCGTGGACCCCATCGGACAGGGCGCGCCGAAGGCCGAATACACCGGCATGGAGGCCCCGCCGCTCGTGACCTCGCGCGAGTCGGGCAAACGTTTCGTGCTCCACTCGCCGGTCATGGGCTCGCTGGGCGTGGGCGTGCCGGTGTACTTCCGGCAGGTCACCGTGGGTGAGGTCGTGCGCGCCGAGCTCGACCCGAGCGGCAATCACGTGAACGTGGACGTCTTCGTCCGTTCGCCCTACGACATGCGCCTGCACGAGGGGTCGCGGTTCTGGAACACCAGCGGCTTCGACGCCACCGTCGACAAGGACGGCCTGCACATCCAGACCGAGTCCGTGGTCTCGATGGTCATCGGCGGCATCGCCTTCGACACCCCGCAGGGCGACCTCACGCCGCTCGCCAACGACGGCCACGTCTTCCCGCTCTACCCGGACAAACGCTCCCTCGAGACGCAGATCTACGCCATCAAGCAGCGCTTCATCCTGTACTTCGACGGCTCCGTGCGCGGCCTGACGCCCAACGCGCCGGTGGAGTTCCGCGGCCTCCAGATCGGCCACGTGGTGGACGTGAAGCTCGTCTACAACCCCGACACGAACGCCCTGGAGATCCCGGTGGTGATCGAGATCGAACCCGAGCGCATCGGCCTGGCGGGCGAGGCGAACCTCGACCCGGCCCTGCGGCTGCAGCGGCTCGTCTCCAAGGGGCTGCGCGGCCAACTTCAGACGGGCAGCCTGCTGACGGGCACGCTCATCGTCGACCTGGACATCCGCGAGGCGGGCACGCCGGCGGTCCTCAAACACAAGGACGCGCCGTACCCCGAGCTGCCCACGGTCCAGACGCAGCTCGAGGCCATCACGTCGAGCGCCACGGCGTTCCTGAACAAACTCCAGCGCATCCCGCTCGAGCAGATCGGCGCCTCGGCCAACGAGGCCGTCGCCTCGCTCAAGCAGACGCTCGACCAGACCCGCGACCTCGCCGCGTCCATGCAGAAGGACGTCGTGCCCGGCATCGCGCGGGCCATGGCCGAGGCCGAGAAGGTCCTGAAGAACTCGAATCACCTGGTCGGCGCGGAGTCCCCGTTGAACGTGGAGCTGCGCAAGATGCTCGCCGAGCTGACGGACGCGGCCCGGTCCATGCGTCTGTTCGCCGACCACCTCGAACGCCACCCCGAAGACCTCATCCGCGGTCGGAGCCAGCCATGAACCTCACGCGTCTCGTCGGCCTCTGCGCCGCCATCCTGGCCTTCGGCGCCGGCTGTCGCAGCCCCGAGGTCCGCTTCTACATGATGCCCACGCCGCCCCCGAACGAGGGCGAGCGGCCCGATGGGTTCGCGGTGGTCATCGCGGCCATCGAGGTGCCCCATGTCATCGACCGCCCGCAGGTGGTCTGGCGCGAGGGCAAGACCGTGATGAACGCGGACGACTACCACCGCTGGGGCGCCTCGCTGCCTGCGGAGATTCGCCGCGCGCTCATGGAGCACCTGCGGGCGCTGCTGCAGAGCGACACGATCGTGGCCGAGCCCGCCGACCTGCCCGGGCCGGACACCCTGCGGCTCACGGTGTTCATTCAGCAGCTGGACGCGCGGCCCAAGGGGCGCGTCGACCTGCGCGCGGTCTACACCGTGCGCCGTGGAGACGATCGCGAGCCCGTCGTCCGGGACGTCGCCGACGTCCACGTGCCGGTGAAGGGCGACCTGCCGAGCGACGTCGTCATCGGCTACGGCGACGCCGTCGAGGCGCTCGCGACGCACATCGCCGAACACATGCGCAACCTGGCCAAGAAGGCCCCGCCCGCCGCCGCGCCGGCGCCCGCGCCCACGCCCACGCCCTGATCTCCCGACGCGGCGGCACCCTGCTTCACCACATGACCGTGTAGCCGGCGTTGAGGCCGTAAGACATGCTCACGGCCAGGAGCGTGCCCTGACTCGTCTGCACGGCGTCCGTGGTGGAGTAATTGAAGTTGAACGCCGGCGTGAACACACCGGAGCGGCCGACCATCAGGTTCATGCCCAGCCGCGGCGCGACCGCGAACCCGGTGCCGGGGCCCTCGGCGTGCTGCACGCCGAACCCGACGCCGCCGAAGACGAACACGGCGTCCGTCAGCGGCAGGTGAAGGCTCGGTTCGACGAGCGCCGAGAACAGCGTCGTGCTCACGCCGCCGGCCTTCACGTTGTTGAACGTGATGAGGCCCGAGACCTCGACGTTGTTCACGAAGAACCACCCCAGCGTCGGGGTGAGTGACAACGAACGATAGTCGGACGCGGCGTTGAAGCCGAACGACCCGCCGAGCTCCATCACACCGGGTCGGCCGTAGGCCTGCGTGCCGCCGATGCCGGCCTGCGCCGTGACACCCGCGTCGGCCCCGGAGGGCTTGGCGACGGGCGGCCGCGGATCATTGTCCGAGCGGGGCTTCGGCAGGCCCTCCTCGTCGCCGATGACATCGCCGGCGTCGGCCGCCCAGGCCAGCCCCGGGGCCAGCATGGACAGCGCGGCGAGCGCGCCGAGACGGGTCAGATAGCGATACGGAAGATGGGAAACGAGCTGCATTTTCATAGGTCCTCTCTGTTGACCGACATGGCGCCGTGCGGCGCTTGTTGCCTTCTGCCAGGACCATTGCATCTCTTGGGCCGAAGCCGATTCGCCTCTGATTCCGCGGGTTTTCAGGTTCCTTGGGGCTCAGCCGCCCGCAACTCGCTCGAAATGAGACGCCTGCGACGTCATTTCGATGGGGTCGCGGGGCTCAGAGCGGCGCCGCCAGCTGGTCGATCCGCGCCTCGAGGCGGGTGACCTCGCCGTCCAGATACGTCTTGAACACATCGGGCTTGCGCATCCCCGGGGCCTCGCTCGTGGCGACCTCGCCGGCGAGCTCGTCGCGGCGCGTCTGGATCGGCTTCATGCCGGCGTCGAACGCGGTCTGTCGGGCCGGCGTGGCGTTCTGCGCCTTGACCCGGGCGCTGTCCATGCGGGTGTTCAGGCCGTCGATCTTCTTCGGACCCCAGAGGCGCAGGCCCGCGGCGTCGGCGGCGACATCGAGATTCGCCTTACGGATCTCCACGTTGGCCTCGGCCTGCGCCTCGGCGTTCTCGTGGCGGTTCGATTGCTCGGCCGCGGCGATCTTCTCCGCCGCCGCCTGCTTCACCTCGGCGATCTCTTTCGTGGCCGCGCGGTTGTTGTCGTGGATCTCGGACGAGGCCTGACGCTGCGCCGCCTGGGCCGTCTTCTGGGCCTCCTCGGGGGAGGGGGTGCATCCGGTCGCGATGACGAGCGTGCTGCCGAGGGTCATCCGGATGAGGGCCATGAGGGGATGCTGCATGATTTCGTCTCCTGGGACGGCGGCGCCCGGTGTGGGTCGCCTGGCCGTCGCCGGGCCGAAAGTGCAGGAACTGCGCCATGGCTCAGCGCAGCGCGGACTCCAGCACCTCGCCCTCGGCGCCGGCGGGCGGGTTGATGCCCAGCAGGCGGGACAGGGTGGGGGCCAGGTCGACCATCTCGGTCTCGCCGCGGAAGCCCGGCTCGAAGGCCTTGCCGAACAGGATCAGCGGCACGTCCGTGTCATAGCGATAGAAGCTGCCGTGCGTGCTTCCGGCGTCCTTCTCGGCGTATTTGCCCCAGAACGAGTAGGGCGCCTGCACCAGCACGACGTCCCCCGCCCGCGCGGGGTAGAACGACCGCGACACGGCCCGCGCGCCCTTGGTGGGCGGCAGCCAGCCGTTCAAGAGCTGCGTGCGCGTGTGGTAGCCCGCGATGCCCGGCAGCGTCAGGCAGGCCTCGCCGGCCGCGCGCTCCACCTCGGCGGCGTCCAGGCGGGCCTTGGCGATGGCCTCCTGGTTCAGGTACACGCTGGGGTCCTCCAGCGCCACGACCCACTCCCCGGCGCCGTAGCGGGCGCTCAGGGCCTTGTTCACGGCATCCTTGATGCTGGCCTTCTTGAGCCGGTGGCCGTCGAGCATCTTCTCGGCGCTCCACTCCGGGATCGGCACGGCGCCGTGGTCCGAGGTGAACGCCAGCACGACCTCGCCGGGCTTGAAGCGCTTGTCCAGCTCCGTCAGCCAGCGGCCGAGCGAGCGGTCGAGCTGCAGCACCACGTCCCGCATCTCCTGGCTGTAGGGCCCGAACGCGTGCCCGGCCAGGTCCGTCGGCGAGATGCCGATGGCCAACAGGTCCGTCGCGTCGCGCTTGCCGAGCTTCTCGCCGTCGAGGGCGGCCCGGGCGAAGTCGAAGGTCAGGTCCGTGCCGAAGGGCGTGGCCTGGAAGGCCGTGTAGAAGTCCGGCCCCG
The DNA here is from genome assembly GCA_903847385.1 of uncultured Myxococcales bacterium. Lineage (GTDB taxonomy): Bacteria > Myxococcota_A > Bradymonadia > UBA7976 > UBA1532 > CAINDO01. The sequence goes on along the minus strand of CAINDO010000479.1, from coordinate 12,194 downwards.
GCGCGGCGAGTTTGCCCGTGACCTTCTTGGGCCAGCCGCGCCCCAGACCCTTCACGTCCGACTCGTACTTGTAGTCGTCCGTCTCCGGGTAGTGGTCGGCGGCGAGCAGGCGGTCCCAGGTCTTGCCGAAGTAGGTGTCCGTGGGTTTCTTGGCGTTGAAGGCCGTGACCCAGTCGGGCAGGGCCTTCATGTACCAGGTGCTGCTGGTCATGTCGCCCGTGGCCTCGGAGTGGAAGAACACCTGCCCCATGCGCCCGCCCAGGGCGATGGTGCCGCGCTCCTTCAGGCCGACGGCGACGACCTTGGCGGCCGGTGAGGCCAGTCGCAGCTCGTCTCCCACCGTGCTGCCCATCAGATTCCGTGGCGAGGTCTCGTCGTCGGGGGTCGTCTCGCCGATGAGCAGCTTGGCGTCCGGGTCGAAGAGCATGGCCTCGGAGCGGCCCGTGGCGCGGTTGTACCACTTGTTCTGGATGACACCGTTCACGTAGCCGTAGGACCCGGTGGCGATGAGCGCGTGCCCCGGGCCGGTGTACGTGTTCTGCTGACCGTAGTGGCCCTGGTACACGGCGCCCTGGGTCATCAGCCGCCGGAAGCCGTCCGGCCCGAAGTCACCCGCGTAGCGCGTCAGGAACTCCCAGCGGAGCTGGTCGGCCACGATGAGCACGACCAGCTTGGGGCGGTTGGTCGGCACGGCCGGTTTGGCGGCGGCGGCCTTCTTGGCCTCGGCGCGCACGGGGCGGGCGATCTCCTCGATGGGGATGGGATCGCGGGCGGACTGGGCGAGCGCGGCGGCGGGCACGAGCCCTGCGAGGCTCAGCCCCAGGCCCGAGTGAAACGACCAGAACGACCGAAACGAGGGCATGCGCATGTGTTGAACTCCGGGGAGTGGGATCAGTAGTTCGGGACGACGCGGAAGTCCGTGCGGCGGTTCCACTCGCGGCCCTCGGCGGTCTTGTTGTCGCCGACGGGGCGGTCGGGGCCGTTGCCCACGGCCACGAAACGATTCGTGTCGAAGCGGTGGCGGGCGACCATGTAATCGACCACGGCCTGGGCGCGCTTCAGCGAGAGCTCGACGTTGCTCTTGCGGGGGCCCTGCGCGTCCGTGTTGCCCTCGACGCGGATGTAGGCGTTCTGGAAGACACCGATCATCTGTTCGGCGAACTTGTCCATGATGCGGCGCGTGTTGGCGTCGAGCTCGGCGCTGCCCGAGGGGAAGTAGATCGACACGCTCTTGGAGAGCAGCGCCGGCGAGTCGGCCTTCGTCTTGTCGAACTTCCAGTCCTCGACGACCTTCTCGTCCGTGTATTTGCTCTTCAGGCCATCCAGGAACCCTGTGCGCAACACGTCCTTGGGGTTGGGGACCTCGGTGATGATGCTCTCGCGCTTCCAGATCTCGCCGGCCTCGGTCATGAGCGTGGCCGCGGGGCTGCTCTCCGTGTCGAGGCCGAAGAACGCCCGGTTGTCGGCGAAGGTGGCCGGCTTGATCTTGGCGAGGCCGCTTCGCGTCACTTCGTCCGTCTGCGCGAAGGCGGCGCTGATGATCTTCACGGAGCCCTCGGGGTCGTCCTTCAGGCGCTTCACGCCGGCGAGCCAGGCCTCGAGAAACGCCGGCATCACCGCGGCCTTCTCGTCCAGGAAGCTGTTGCGGGCGAACAGCACATCGGCGATCAGGTTGCTGGCCGTGGCCGTGGACACCAGCAGCTTGCCGCCGCCGCTCTCGACGGCCTTGGTCAGGTAGGGCTCCCAGATGGCCACGGCGTCGACCTCGCCGCGCATGAACAGGTCGGCCGTGTCCGGGGTCTTCTTGGCGAAGACCAGGTTGCCCTTGGTCAGCTCGATCTCGTTGGGCGTCAGGTTCGAACGGTCCAGCAGCACCAGCGAGAAGTAGTGGGTGGGCGTATTGCGCGTCGTGGCGATGCGGGCGGTCTTCAGCGACTCGATGGACGTGAAGGCCGGCTTGGCCACGATGCCCATGTTGCCGCGGCTCCAGTCGACGAAGAAGAAGGCTTTCAGGTCCGTGCCCTTCTTCTTGTAGTCGGCGTAGAGGTTGGCCACGTAGTCGAGCGTGAGCAGCATCACGTCGATCTTGCCCTGGTCGAACTGCTCCAGGCGCTCCTTGGAGCCGCGCACCAGGCGGATCTCCACGTCCAGCCCGGCCTTCGTGAACAGCGAGTTGGGCCCGGCGATGGCGCCGTCGTTGGCCACCAGCGCGGGGTAGGCGCCGCCGAAGTCGTTCACGCCGACGACGATGCGCGGCCGGCCCGAGGGCACGGGCGCGGCCGAGACCGCCCCGCTGCCGGCGGCGGACGGCGTGCCGGGGGTGGCCGAGCCCATCTTCGTGTCCGACGGTCCGCCCGGACCGGCGCCGGGCGTGCCGGTGCCCCCGGGTTGCCCGCGCATCATGTAGAAGATGCCCACGGCGACGGCCGTAATCACCAGGAGAATCAAGACCTTGGAGAGCAGAGTCAGGCGCATGTTCATCCCCGTTCCGGCCCGAGCGGCGGGCCAACGAGGCGAGAGCATCGGCCCGCGGGCGGCGATTGGCAAGGTCGGCGTGGCGGCGGGGCGTGGGCGCGCGCCGCGGGCGCCCGTTCAACGCGAATCGGACCTTCATCGGCGGGTCGGGGACCTTCATCAGCCGGCGCGAAGCTTCGCCAACGGAAACGAAGCTTCCCCAACGGCGCCGAATGCTTCCCCAACGGCGCCGAGAGCTTCCCCAACGGACCGCGAAGCCTGCCCACCGGCGCACGGACCTTATTCAGCGGCGCATGAACCCTCGTCACGCGGCGCGAAGCCTCGTCTTTGGCCAAGGAGGCTTCGTCAAGCAGAAAAGAAGGTCCGTCAGCGACCCCGGGACCTTTCCCACCGGTGACGAGACCTCTCGCGAGGTGAAGTGGCTCCACAGGCCGGTGCGGGAGCTTCGGGTCCGGTGATGAAGGTTGGTTTCGGGTGATGAAGCTCCAAATTCGGTGATGAAGGTCCGCGCGCCGTTGGGGAAGCTTCGTGATCCGGTGACGGAGGTGGGTGATCGGGTGGGGAAGCTCCGTGATCCGGTGGTGGACCTTCGTTTCCGTTGGGGAAGCTTCGTTCTGCGTGACGAAGGTCCGCGGGCGGGTGGCGAACCGTCGTTTTGGGTGACGAAGCTCCGTCGGCCAGTGGGGAAGCTTCCTGCGCCGGTGACGGGGCTTCGTTCCCGGCGGCTGAGCGTTCGGCACCGCCGCGCTCACGCACACCCGGAGGGGCGCAGGCGCTCGCCCGCCAGAAAGCGGCGCAGATCGACGTGTCGCAGGCCGTCCGGCAGCGCGATGGGCAGCGGGTCCAGGCTCAGCACGACCTTCGGGTGCTGGTCGCGGATGACCGTGAGCGCGCGGGTCTCGCGCTCCAGGGTCTCGTGTGCGGCCACGAGGTCACCGACCTGCATGTAGAGCAACTCGTCGGTGCGCTGGACGACGAAGTCGACCTCGAGCTCGCCATCCCGTCCGGAGGAGACCTGGGCGCCCGGCGGCGCAACTCCAGGTACACGAGATTCTACAGTACGGCGTTCACGTCGGCGGGCCCACCGAGTATGGCCGAGAATAGGCCGACGTCACACAGGGAATACTTCTCTCCCAGCGCCAGGTGCGTCCTACCGCGGATGTCCCATCGGGACACTGGATGGACGAGGCACGCCGCAGAGAGGTGGTCGAGGTAGGCCTGGATCGTTTCCACCGACGCGCCGGCCTTCTGATTCTTCAGGAATCGGACGACGGAGTGCGCGTTGAACGGGGTCCCGACGCGGTGCGCGACCAAACGCATCAGGCGCTTCAACAGAGCGACATTGCGCACCTGACATCGGGCGACGACGTTCTTCAGCAACACAGAGTCGAACACACCTTCGAGGCAGGTCTGACAGAGCCCTGGCTGCCAACTGAGGGGGCCCAACTCGGTGGAGAGCAGGTGCGCGTTCGAACCGGTCAGCCAGACCTCCCAGCCGGCCCTCCAGAGCGACGCCGTCGGTGATCTCTTGCACCTCGGCGATAAAGACCGCGCCGGAGGCCTCGTGGGCGAGGCGCGCGTGCAGCGCCGCCGCGAAGCGAAGCGGGTCGTTCGCCATGTCCGACCTATCGAACAGGTGGATGCGCTCCAGCGGCATCCCCGCCGCGGCGACCTCGGCGGCGACCTGCCGCAGCAGGAAGCTCTTGCCCATGTGCCGCATCCCGATGAGAGCCTTGATCACGGGCTTGCCGAGCCACGTGCGATTGGGCTCGGTATCGGGCGTCGGCGGGTGGCTCCGGCTTTCGAGCATGCGGCGCCCGTGGTGGCAACTTTCCCAAGGACGACTTGTAGAACTGCAGGCCGAAGACGACAGGCGGTGCTCGCGTCTCCGCCAAGTTCGGTGCAAAATTGGACGAGACCGAAATGGCGTGAACGTAACCTGCTGAAATTAGGACATTTTTTCGATTCTGTTTTTTTCATTTCACTCCCGCGTGGGAATTCTGGCGGCGTCCATTCGTCCAATGGGGACACCGGCGTGGCGACTGGGGCAGCAGCGCGCGACGGTCAGGCATCCTGCCCACGGGTGGAGGTTCTTCATGGCGTTGGCCGACGATCAGCTTTCGGCGCTCCAGCAGAGCGCCGGCTTCCTGCCGGGTCCGAACTACGCGTGGTACGGCTCGACGAATCCGGCGCTCATCGCCCGCGACGACTTCATCACCGTATTGCCGTTCGAGGCGTACTCGCGCGATCCGCTGCGTGGTGTCGAGCCGGCGAGGCCGGACATCGGCTCCGTTGGCCCGGATCCGGCGTTCTTCCCGCAGTCGACCGCGGGCGCGCCGGGCGCCTCCGGGACGGGCGCAGACTGGTTCACCAGCGGCACAGCGCCGACGGACATGAACCTGGCGATCGAGACGTCCCTCGTTACGGCGTACGAGCAGTTCGCCTTCCGTCGCATCGGCACGAGCTTCGATATCGACGCTTTCCAGGCGAAGGTCGTGGCGTCCGGGGGCGGCGGGACCATTGGCCCGGACGTGAAGGCCACGCTCATTCGACTCGCGTCCATGGCCGTCGCGCGGCAGCTCAGCCGAGACGCCATCAACAGCACGACCCGAACGACGGGCAGCGGCATCACTTACGGTACCATCGGCGGGCTGGCCGGAATGTACGACGGCCTCTATCCGGGCGGCTCGGGCACCATCCACACAGACACCTTCCAGGTCGTCAAGCTGGGGACTACGGCGCTGATCGATGGCGTCAGGAAGGTGCTCCGCCGTGTCTCCCCGAGCGGCGGCGCGTTCGGGCAGGGGCCGAACCTGCTTCTGATGTCGCAGCGCGCGCGCGACGCCCTCATCTCGGCGGAGCGCGCGGCGACGGGCTCGAACCAGCCGGTCTTCCTCCCCACGCCCGATGGCGAGATGCGCTACCACTTCGACGGCGTGCCCGTCTACGTCGGCCCCGTTCGCGAGGACGAGTCCACGACGGGCGCGGTCCCCGCCTGGGGCGGAACCGACGCCACGTCCATCTATGCGCTCCGGATTGGCGGCCCGAGCGGCGTCCGCATCCTCCACGTGGGCGGCGACTCGCAGCAGTTCGGCATCGTGGTCGAGCCGGTGGCGCAGGCCCCGAACACGGTGACCGAGGGCTACCGGGTCCACGGGACGTACACGCTGTACGTTCCGGAGCGCCAGAGCGTGGCCCGCTTGTGGGGCGTTTCGATCGCCGGCGAGGCGTGGTGACCTGACCGTCCCAACGAAGCAACTAGACGACCACCGAAATCAACTTGACAGCCCTGCGCCGGGCTGGCACGGAGTCGAGAGATGCCCAAGCAGCCACAAGATGTTTCGCTAATCCACAACGTGCCTGCGTGGGAGCAGACAGCAGGGACCGGCACACAAGCGTCCGCAATCCCCATCGAGGTGCCGTGGCAGCTCTTGGGGACCACGGGCGCGAAGATTTACGATCGTGTGGACTCGGACTTCGCCGCCGACTTCAGCCCGGCACTATCCATCTTCTCCTACCAAGTCCCAGAGGTCTTGACGCGCGACGCCTACCCCGGAAAGCGTGTCGTCTATTTCAAGTTCACGGTGACCGTGGCCCCGGGCCGGCTAGAAGGTGCGTTGCCGAAGATTCCCATCCGCGACCCGGACAGCACTCACAGGGATCTAGCAACGGAGGTCCTCTCGTGGAGCGACCCCGCACGAGCGCTCCTCCTCGACATCAAGATCGCCACGAGAGGGGCGACGGACGACTTCGTGCAAAAGCCTGCGGCGTACTTCGCCAGCGCGGCACCGATGGCTCGTGACTATGAGCATCAGTTTTCTGTATCAGTCGATGAGTCGAACGTCGGAGAGTCGATGGTGCGCACGGGGGACTCCACCACGCAGTCCTCGGAGTCGGGCCACACGACTGTCAATACGAAACGCGAGAGTTCGGCAGGGGGGTTCGGCTTGCTTGGCGGCATCGTCGCGGGCTACGGCTCAGGTTCGTCGACGACAGACGTAACCATCAACGCGACGACCACAGAATCCAGTTCCGAGTCGACCCGAGAGCAAGCCGCGGCGTCCATGCGGCGCCGAGCAGAAGGCTATCGTGCCCAAGTCACCAACCTCTTGGCGCTGGTGCGGGCTCGATACGTCGGTACGCAGAACCTGCAGTTCAGCGTGCGGCCGCGCCCGCTGATTCGGACTCCGCGCGACCGGATGGATCCCGACGCTTGGTACATCAGCCAACTCGAGAACCTGTCCCGTGGCCTGGATGGCGTCCAAGACTTCTTCGCGGCCGCGGTCGTCGAGAGTGATGCACTCGACTATCGAATCAAGGCACGGCTTCGCGTGGCCTACGTTGCGACTACTTCGCCCTCACCAGACCTGATTGCGGTTGTTGCCGGTGGCGTCAAGGTTGGCTCGACGCGTGGCAATCACCGCGCCGGACAAAATGCCACTCGCGGCGTGGAACTCGATGAGTACTTTCGCAACGTCGTCCGCAGCCTGCGGAACTACTTGGAGCGCGCATTTCCCCCGGGAGCGTCGGCGGACGCGCTTGACATCGACGTGGCGACTGCAGTTTCCGTGATTCGTGACCACGTGCCACCCGCGGCAACCGCAAACGCGGTGACCGTTCCGGGCAAGCCGATGGGCCCAAGCCCGGTCACAATCCGAGCCTGGAACGTACCGGTCCGCTTCGACTCTGAGTTGACTCAGCTCAACGTGGCCGAGGGCAGGGACCACGATGTGGATGTTCGCTGGTGGGACCTTTATGCATCCGTCGTTGTCGAATGGACTGAATGGGTGCCCTACCCCGTGGATCGTAAGGAGAACCTCCGACTCGATGGCGACAATGGAGTCACAAGGAGATTCGAGGGCACGTACTCTGGCCGAATGATTGCTGTGGTCCGGACTCGGGAAGTTCCGTACAAGCCACTGCTCGCGGTTCTCGGCGATGCCAATCGGGCGTTTTCAAACATGGCTGCGCACCGGCAGCTTGACCCAGTCGTGGAGCAGCTCGCGTACGCTCGGAGCCTGTCCCTCTCCGCGTATGTGCCGCTTGCAAGTCATGGCCAGGACATCGCGCCGGCGCAGAAGCCCCCTGCTGCAGAGGAAACCGCGGGGGCCGCTGTCATCAACGTGGCAAAGCCGGTGAATTTGCTCGCCCGCCCAAACCCAGGCGATATAGTCCGACAATTGACCATTGCGGACGCGGAGCTTGCACGCAGTCTCTCCGGTGTGTCCATGAAAGGGGCGCTCCAACCTGCCTCCGTGGTCGAGTTCCTGGTAGCACGCGTCGAGTCCTTGGGCGATTCGCTCGGACCGAGCGCAATGCGCCGGTTCGAGGACTGGGCAGGCGTGAAGATCAGAAACATGGGTAGTCACACGGCAGTCCCAACGTCGGAGCAGGTCCAACCCGAGTGGAGTTGGCAAAGGGACGACGAGCACGGCAGTGTCGCTAACGTATCGGGGCAAACGCACTCGAGCGGCGACGTCCGCCAGGCGGCGATAATTCGGGGCGCGCTAGAGCAGGGTGGCCCGCGGGACGCCGCCGGGCCGCCCACGCTCCGCGCGAGGAGAACAGACTTTGCCTCGCGGAGTTTGCCCGATGCCGTCGGCGAGTCAACTCGCTCGGCGAAAGGGTCCGGTGTAGGTTCGAATTCTCTCACTGCTGCACTTCGCCGGGTCCAGGAAGGATCTGGTGTGAGCAGAATCGCAAAGACCGACTCGACTAGAGTCCTACCAGATGGAACAAAGTTGTGGAACGACACGTAACCCAAGATGCCTCCCCGGCGGGGCCCGCCCGTTTCGTGTTGGTGCTCGGCCTGTCGCTCAGCACGCCAGTCGCTTGCGGCGAAGACTCGGATTCGACTGAGCCAATCACGGATGCAACTCTCGCAGCGGATTGCGGAGTCGAAGAGGTAGGCCCACCGACGCCCGACTGCCGGCAGCAAGGGAACGAATGTGCCGATTCGTTTGTCTGCGTAGCGCTGTTTTCGACCGAACGACACGAATGTGTGCCACGGTTTCAAGGTGGGTCCTGCCCGTCTGGCTACTGTGAGACGCCAAATGGCAGCTGTAGACCCAATTCAAGTGGGAACCTGTGCAATTCGGGGAAAGGATGCTGCGAAGCTCTGGCCTGTATCGACGGCCGCTGCGAGACCCGCTGACCCCTCCCACCACGACGAGGCCCTGATGAATCTCCTCCTCGGTCCGGTCATCGGCTTCACGGACACCGAGAGCACCCGAATCTGGGTTCGCGCCTCCGCGGCCGTCGAACACCTTCGTGTACGCGTCGACCTCGGCCATACCCAGCACTTCTTCCGGTTCGAGTCCACGGAAGCGACCGTTCCGCCTCGCGATCGGATCTTCAACACAGGGGTGTGTACCATTCGCGGGCTGAAGCCGGGGATGCGCTATCGATTCGACGTGGTCGAGGGCGGTGGCTTTCCGAGAACCCTCGCCTCAGGCTCAGTGCGCACGATGCCCCCCGCGAACTCTCGCTCGGCCGTGACCATCGTCTCCACCTCGTGTTCCGGCGGCACTGACCTCAAGGAAAAGTACTTCGGTTGGCCGCACCTGCGCGACTACATCGCGGATGCGGAGCCCGACTACCTCGTACTGACCGGCGACCAAGTCTACACGGACGCCCGAGACGTCGCCTACAACCTCTGGAAGCACACGCTGCACTCCGGCTCGGCGGATCGGTTACGGGCGTTTGCCGATCTATATCAGTCGCAGTGGGGCCGGACGGCCATCCGCGAGGTGATGGCCAGCCTGCCGGTCGCGATGATGTGGGACGACCATGAGCTTCGCGATGGATGGGGCTCGCGACCGGGCGATACGGACGCGCTGGTCAAGAAGTACCCGAAAGGAAAGCCCATCTTCGAATTGTTCCAGGCCTACTATCGGGACGCCCGGACCGCCTTCTGGCATTTCCAGCGCTGCCACGGCCCGATTGGGCCATTCAATCGTGGTGCGGCGACGCGTGCGAGCCGGTCACCGGACTTTGGCCAGTGGCCAACGGGCGCCCCCGATGTCTCCCTGCCCACGATCGCTCGAAAGTCGACGGTCGAGTACTGGTTCGACGTGGGCGCCGCCCGGGTCGTGATGTTCGACGGGCGCAGCGCGCGGGACTACTTCCTCGAACCGCCCGAGGACGCTCCCGACCAGCCGGTGAACCGCGTCCATGGCGACGCCCAGTGGAAGTTCGTGTCGGAAATGCTGCGGAATCTCCCGCGAACGACGCGCGCCGTGATTCCCGTGACGAGCGTTCCGATCGTCATGAACTCGACTGATTCGGTCGGCGAGTGGTTCGTGGGCGACTACGAACCCGACGTCGCCGAGTTCAAGCGTGGCGATCTGGACTCGATGATGAAGACCTTCGGCAACCTCAAGGCCTTCGGCTCGATCGATGAGGCGATTGGATTCGGCGTTGCGATCAACTGGTCGGACGCTCAAGTCGAAGATCTGCAGCGTGAGAGTGTCGACGACCTGAGAGACGGCTGGCAGTCCGCCCGAAACCTGGACGAGGCGGGGCGCCTGCTGCGCCTCTTCGGCGCGCTACAGGTCCCGGGCCGGCCGGGCACCGCAATGCCGGTGACGTTCCTCGGCGGCGACATCCACATCGGCGGGTTGTTCAAGATTCGCTTGGCCGGCGGCCGGACGATGCAGTGTGCCATCGGGTCGGCCATCGCGAAGGAGCCGCCGGGTGCATACGAGGCAGGCGCCGTGATCGGCACCGAGGTGGATTATCCCAAGACGAGCGGTGCCTCTGCCGACGGCTTGCTCAATGAACTCCGGTTGATGAATCCAACAGTCAAGTCGAACATCCTTCGGGGAATTCACGCCGAACTCCAAGGCGAGGCCATCCCCGTGACCAACTACGCCGTCACGCGCATTGATTTCGGCACTGAACCCGCAACGATCCACAACGACATCATCCCCACGCGGGAGGACGCCGAGCTGACACGAATCTACGCTCGCCTCGGCCCATTTTCGATCTCGACGATGTGATCACCCCCCGCCCCACCGAACAGGCTCCTGACATACGCGCCGGCCTCGCCGAAGGGGATCGACAGCCGCGTGCCGGCATGATCTCCTACGCCCATTCGAGGACGAATTGCCACCCAACTCTCGATGTTGCTTGAGTGCATGCTCGACGACCGAGTGCCGTGGGGCCATCCGGGGCGGGCCATCAAGCGACTCGGTAGCGCAAGTTCTCTGGTGCATATTTGAGGTTGTCGCGAGCGCGTTTCCGCTCGACCAGCGTCGCCCGACCCCTCGACGCCGACTTCCGTGACCCTCGCGCGAGAGCTGTCACGCGCGCCCGCCCCTGGATGACGCCGCCCGGGTCTGCTACACGTGGGGGCTCACCCTTCGACTCCGGAGACCGCCCGTGCTCGCCCCCGCCTTGCCGCTCCTCGCCCTGCTGGCCGGCGACCAGGCCGTGGCGTTCTCCGTGTCGGTGCCCAAGGCCGTGGTCAAGCTGGCCGAACTCCAGATCGAGTTCATGTTCACGGACGCCTTCTCCATGGCGCTGCAGGGCGGCTTCGGCGCCCCGACCTTCGACCGCACGCACGCCAAGGACGTCACCATGTCCGCCTGGGACACGGGGCTGCAGTTCCGCGGCTACTTCACCGGCAGCTCGAGCGACGGCGGCGCCTTCGCCGGCGCGGCGGGTCAGTACATCCGCAGCGGCGAGAAGAGCATGGAGCTGACGGTTCAGGTCGTCGGCGCCGGGGGCATCGTGGGGTACAAGTGGGCGTTCGAGTTCGGGCCCTTCATCGACGTGAGCGGCGGCGCCGGCTACGGCTACTACCGCGCCGACAGCACGGCCGAGGGCGCCGACACCGGCTCGGCCCACTCCGTCTATCCGTTCTTCAACGTCAACGTCGGCTGGGCCATCTGATGTCGCTGCCCGGTCGCGTGTTTCGGGGCGCTCTCTTCTGCGGAGGCGCCGCACTCCTCGGCGCGTGTGAGAACGAGGCCGACCGCTACGACCCCGAGTCGCCGTGGGTCGAGGGCGCCATCGGCACCTGGCGGGCCGGCCTGAACGTCGGTCAGGCGGGGGGCTGCTCCACGGCCATCGTCCGCGGCCTGGCGGCGCAGCTCATCGACGAGATCAACTGCCTGCGCCCCAACACGCTCGTGCAGTTCAGCCGGGGAGACATCAACGAGGGCGAGTCCGTTTGGCCTTACTTGCAGGCGCCGGCGGTGGCCGCGCTGCATGCCGCGCTCGACCAGCGCGGCCGCGCCATGACGATGAACTCGGCGCTGCGCACGCTCCCCCAACAGTACCTGCTCTATCAGTGGTACCAGAACGGTCAGTGTGGCATCCCCCTGGCGGCGAGCCCCGGTCGCAGCCCCCACGAGTCCGGCAAGGCCATCGACATCGAGGACCACGCCGGCTGGGAGCCCGCGCTCGAGAATCACAGCTGGTCATGGCATGGCAACGACGACCCCGTGCACTTCGACTACGTCGGGGGCGGCACGGTGGACCTGAGCGGTCTGTCCGTCCGTGCCTTCCAGCGCCTGTGGAACCGCAACCACCCGGACGATCTCATCGAGGAGGACGGGCAATACGGTCCGCAGACGGAGGGTAAACTCCGCGCCTCGCCCGTCGATGGCTTCGACATCGGGGGCTGTGAGCCCGACCCGCCCCCGCCGCCGCCCGACCCGGACGCCGCGCCGCCCCCGCCGCCGCCCCCGCCGGACCCGGACGCCGCCGCGCCG
>CAINDO010000478.1 GCA_903847385.1 uncultured Myxococcales bacterium | reverse complement strand
GCCGAAGCCCGCGCCGACGCTGAACGGCGATGCCCGCGGGGCCGGCCCGCGGTGATTCCGACGCTCTCAGACCTCGGGGTCGCCCTGCCCCTGACGCCCCGCGGCGACGGCGTGTTCGACCTCTCCGTGCCCGAAGGCTGGCAGCAGGGTCGCGGCGCGTTCGGCGGCCTCGTCGTGGGCACGCTCGCCCGCGCCATGGAGACCCTCGAAAAGCCTGCCGACCGCCCGATCCGCACGCTGGACGCCACGCTCGGCGGCCCCCTGCGACCGGGGCCGGCCGAGCTGCACGTCGCCCTGCGGCGGCGTGGCCAGGCCATGACCACGCTCGCCGCGCGCATCACGCAGGACGCCATCGTCGTCGCCGAGGCCATGGCGGTCTGTGGCCTCGCGCGCCCCGGCGCCGTGGCCCGTGGCCTGCTCTTGCCGCCCTCGCCGAAGCCGTGGGGCGAAGTCCCCGTCGTCGAGGTCGGCCCCCCGCTCGCGCCGGGCTTCGCCCGCCACTTCGAGTTCCGCAACCTGGGTGCGGCGCCGTTCACCGGCGGGGACGCCGGCAGCGTCGCCGCCGGGTGGATCCGCCCCCGGGTCGAGACGCGCCGGCACGACACCCTGGAGCTCGTGGCCATCACGGACGCCTGGTGGCCCGCCGCCCTGGCCGCCGAGAGCGGGCCGCGGGCCATGTCCACGGTCGCCTTCCACTGGTCGTGTTACGCCACGCCCACGGACGACGCGCCGCTCTACCACGAGGGCCGCGTGCTCGCCTCGGACGAGGGCTTCTTCACCGAGGAGCGCATCCTCTGGGACGCCCACGGGAAGCTCATCGCCGTCAATCACCAGACCTTCGCGGTGAGCTGACGCGCCGCGCCGTTCAGCGGCAGGCGCCCAGGGGCGTCGCGGCGTCCACCGGCTCCGAGAACACCTCCAGGTGCTCGGACCACCCGGCCTGGGAGTAGCCCGTGAGGGCGCGCACCGCCAGCGGGCTCAGATCCCAGATGGGGCCGCCCGCGGCCTCCTCGACGCACACGTGGGCGCCCACGTCCGCGACCTCGACGACGACGCAGGCGCGGTCGTTCCAGACCTTGAAGCGCGCGCCGCAGCCGAAGCGCTGGGCGTTGGCGGCGTAGTACCAGCTGCCATCGGCCCGGCGGCCCCCGCAGGCCGTGGCCTGGCTGTCGCTCCCGCCGCCGAACGAGGTGATGTACCAGGGCTCGGCCCCGGCGGGGTAGCGGCAGTCGGTCCGGTTGCTGCCCTCGCGGGACAGGCGCGACACGCAGCGCGAGATGGACTCGCCGGCCGGGCCGTCCGTGTCCGGCGGGCTGTAGTCGGGCAGGGCCACGGGCGCGCATTCGCCGTCGGCCTGGTAGCCGGGATCCACGGGCACGGCGGCCGGGGGCGGGGCCTCGCCACCGCCGGCGGGCGGGTTCTCGGGGGCCGGCGGCGCCGCGGCGGCGATGCAGTAGTAGCCGAGGGTCGTGTCCACGTAGCCGCAGGCCTGGTTGGACACGGAGCAGTCGTGCTGGCGGATCTGCCCGCCGTCGCACCACACGGCCACGGCGCCCTCGCAGCGGCCCTCGGCGGGCATGCCCGCGCAGGGGTCCGCCGGGGCGGGCTGGTTGGGCACGGCGGCGCTGTCGTCCGGTCGGACACACACCGCGCCCGTCTCGTCCACGCCGCACACCCGGGAGAGGGCGGCGCAGTCCGTGCGGACCACCCGACCGTCGACGCAGCGGGCGACGGTGTCGCTCTCACACACGCCCGCGGCGGTCAGTGCCCCGCAGGCGTTGGGGGCCGGAGCGGGCGACACGGCGCCGCCGCCGGCATCTCCACCTGCGCCACCGCCGCAGCTCGCCACCTGGGCGAAGCCGGCGATGGGCGCGCGACCCATGCGGGCCGCCGTGGCCGGGCCCCAGTCGCCGTCCTCGGAGATGCGGTCGTTGGGGTTGTTGCGGTTCCACAGGCGCTGGAAGGCCTTCACGCCCATGTTCCGCAGGTCGCGCCCGCGGCGGCTGGTGAAGTGCACGGGATCGGCGCAGCCCGAGAGGCGGCCGCCGTTGGTGTCCCGGCAGTACCAGGAGAGATCCGCGTTCGCGAGGGCCGTGCGGACGGCCTGCGAGGCGTAGTTGTCCACGTCCACGGCCAGGCCGGACTCGTGGTTGCTGCGGCCGGGGCTGGCGGCGAGGCGGATGCCGCACCGGCCCTCCCAGGATTTGAGCAGGTACTGCTGGGCGACGGAGCGCCAGGTGCTGTTCACCGTCAGCGAGCGGCTCTGCGCGGCCTCGGCGAGGGCCTCCGCGGCGGCGGGCTGCAGGAAGGGGTTGGCCGCCGCCCCCAGCGTCACGTTGTCCAGGTCGTCGATGCCGACGAACGTGTTGGGCTCGAGGCAGGCCAGCTCCGCCGCGATCTGGCGCGTGAGCGGCCCGGCCGGGGCCGTCGAGCAGGCGCCCGAACGGGAGAGCTCGGCCACCGTGCGGACGTTGGCCTTGAGCGCGAACAGACCCTCGCCGCGGAAGAACGCCGGGTCGATGTCCTCGGGGTCGCCATCCGTCTCGGGGTCGAACTCGGCGGCCGTGTTCGCCCCTTCGCCCGTCTCCGGCGGCGGCTCGGCGCAGCCGGCGACGAGGCCGGCGAACAGCGTCAGGGTGGAGAGGACGAGGGCGGGGGCGTTGCGCGTGCTCATGCCCCGCAGCGTTGCATACACCGTGCCAATCCGGTCCCATCGGCGCCGCAAGGCCGGGCGCCGCGAAGCCGAGACCGGCGTGTCTCACTGTGGTCGCCGAACCCCGCCGGATCGCGCCCGCGAAGTCCCAGGCGACCTCAGCGCGTGAAGGGCAGCCAGCGCGCCCAGAACCAGGGGTGATAGCCCGGCGCGCCGCCGGCCTTGGGGTCGAGCCCCGCCCCCTGCGCGCCCTGCCGCTCGGCGGTCACGGCGGCGTCGTAGGTCGTGCCGCCGGCCACGGCCGCGCTCAGCGAGGCGATGGTCTCGGCGTCCACGGTCGCACCGTTGCGCCAGGCGAGCACGTCCAGTCGGGGCACGCCGGCGAACCGCAGGGCGGCGGCGAAGCGGCGCAGGCCGTCCCCCGTCTCGGTGTCCAGAGGCGGCACCGTCAGGCGCGTGGCGATCACGGCGTCGGCGCGGGCCCCCAGGAGCGCGAGCGCGAAGGGCGTCGAGCGTGTGGGCGCCGCGCCGTCGGGCGCCGAGAGCAGCAGGTCGCCGGAGGCCGCGTCCACGGGCGTGGCGAGCTGCGTCACGCGGCCCTGGCCGAGCGCGAGGCCCAGCGACAGGGCGTTGGCTTCGGCGCCGCCCCAGGCGACGAGCTTGTCCGCCGCCGCAGCGAAGGCGCCTCGGGCGGCCTCGACCTCGGGGCCGGCGTCCGTGCCCGTGCAGGGCTCGTACAACCCCTTGAGCGCGGTCAGGGCCACGGCCGGGCATCCGCCCGTGGCGGCCAGCGGGCCGATGATGCTCCAGGCCTTGTCCGGCTCGGCGTCCCGCGTCGCGGCCGGCAGACCGGGCAGGAGACCCCGCTCCACCGCGTACCGCGCGCCCAGGAACACCGGCGCCTTGCCCGGTCCCCGGGGCGCCGGGGCCACGATCAACGCCTCGAGGGGGAACCGCAGCAGGGGGCCGTCGGCGTAAATCCGCAGGCGCTTGCCCGCCAGCTTGCCGGCGATGGCCTTGTCCTTCAGGAACGGCAGCGCGACGGGGGCGGCCTTGGTCAGGGCCTCCCAGTCGCGGGCATTGGGGTCGCGCGTGCCGGGCCGCGACTTGGCGGGCCAGGCCACGGGCGGGTGCAGCACGGCGGCCAGCGCGGGCGAGAGCGCATCCGCCAGGGCCTTGCGGCCGGGCAGCGACCACACGCGCGGTGCGGCGTCCCCGTGGACCCAGAGCCAGACGCGCCCGGTCGTCTCGCCGGTGGTGTAGTACACCCGGGCCTCGCCCTCGGCGGGCTGCAGCGCGGCGACGGCGGGCACCGTGGGCGCCACGTAGCCCCAGTAGGTCGGGGCGGCCTCCACGGCGGCGTGCCGGGCGTCCCGCAGGCGCTTGGTGGCCGCCAGCGCGGCGCTCATGGCCGGGCCGCGCTCGGAGCCCTCGACGGCGGGGTCGCGCAGGGGCGTGCGCTGGGCGATGGCGTGGGCCAGCGCCGCGCGCACGACCAGCTCCGAGGCCGGGCGGCGGTCGAGCAGCGCCCCGGCGACCAGCGGCGGTGACGCCTGGAACTGCTGCGCGAAGGCGGCGTGGGCCAGCGCGGCGCCGAAGTTGATCGGCGCGTCCGCGGGCTTGCCGGCGACCGCCGTGTCCGAGAGCGCGATGGGCAGGCCGGCGAGCAGCTTCGCCGGCGTCGCCGGCATCGCGGGCAGGCGCGTGTCCAGCGGCGCGCCGCGGTCGGGGTGCTCGCCCAGGATCTCGACGAAGTGGTCCACGGCCTGCCGCCAGGCCGTCGCGGCCTGGGCCGTCTGCCCGAGCGCCGCCGAGGCCTCGCCCTCGAGCGCCGCGACGCGCCACGAGAGGCCGGGGTCGGCGAACTCGGTGGCCAGCGCCCGCGCGGGCAGGATGGTGTTGGCCGCGGCCTGCGCCTGCCCGGACGCGAGCTGCACGCTCGCCAGGCAGGTGCGTCCCACGAGCTGGTAGATCCGCAGCGCCGGCGACACGAGCGTGTTCACCTGGGCGAGCGAGGTCGTCGCCGCCTCGTTCTGCCCGGCCCGCGCCTGCGCGCAGCCCCGAACGACCGCGCGGATCCGCGGGTCCAGAACGGCCTCGGGCACGTCCGCGAAGGCGGCGTCCACCCCGGCGGGATCGCCGGCCTCGAAGGCCGTCTGCGCCAGCATCAGCGCGGTCTCGGCCGAGGGGTGCACGCCCCGCGCGAACTTCAGCCGCTCCCGCGCCGCCTCAGGGAAACCGCCGGCGTCCAGCGCGACGGCCGCCAGGCGGTGCAGGGCCGCCCGCTCCACCACGAACCGCGCCGGATCGTTCTGCGCCTTGAGCACACCCAGGCCGGCGTTGGCGTTGTCGAACGCCGCCGCCGACTCGCCGCGCCGCAGCCGCACCCAGCCCCGCTGGCGGTGCGCCCGGGCATACAGCTCCGCGTCCCCGTAGGCCAGCCGCGTCACCGCCGCGTTGGCCTGCGCGAGGGCCGCGTCCAGATCGCCGGCCGCCAGCTCCACCCGCGAGAGCTCCGTCTCCGTGGCGCCCTGGTCGTCCGTCAGGCCGGCGGCCTCGAGGACCACCCGCGCCTGCTCGAACGCGGCCCGCGCCTCGGCGAACCGCCCCCGGCGCTCGTCGATGCGCCCGAGCGCCCGGTGCACGGAGGCCGTCGCCCGTTCGCGCTCGATCCGCACGGTCTCCACGCGGTCCGAGGGCTCCGTGACGCCCACGATCTCGCGCGGCTTCAACAGGGCCCAGATCTGCCCGGCCTCCTGCAGCAGGGGCACGGCCGCGCCGAGGCGCCCGGCGGCGACCTCCGTGTCCGCGGTGGTGGTGAGCGCCTTGGCGGCGACGGCCAGGTTGTTCAGATAGTCAGGCGCCTGCGTGATCGCCGGCCCCAGGCCCCGCAGCTCGCGGGTGTACAGCGCGACCTCGGTCCAGTTGCGTTCGACGATGTAGGTCTTGACGAGCTGGTCGGCCAGCAGCGCCTGCAGCCCCGGATCGTTCATCGGCCGGATCTGCGCGACGACCTGGTGGCGGATCGCCTGCGCGGCGGCGGCGTCCCCGGCCCGGGCCGCCATGTTCGCCGTGCCGTTGAGGATCAGCACGGTGTAGAAGGTCGTCCCCCGCGAGGCCCGGGCCGTCGACAGGGCCTCCTCGAGGCGTTTGCGCGCCCCGGGCATGTCCCCGGCCAGCGCGGCGTTCAGGCCCGCGGCGACCTGCAGGTCGACCACGAGCTCCTTGACCACGCCGACGCCGTTGCCGCCCTGCCACGCCGCCACGGTCGACCAGAGCGAGAGGTCGTCCACGGCCAGCGCGTAGCCATCGGCGATTCGGCGGGCGAGATCCACCAGCAGCGCGGCCTCGCGCTCGCCGCCCAGGCGACCGCGCGTGGACTCGGCGCGCGCCAGCAGGCGGTAGAACACGATGCGTGCCTGGTCCGGGTGGGCCGCCGCGGCGATGTTGGCCGCCTCGACGTTGCCGCCCCGAGCGCTCTGCAGCAGGTCGTCCTCGACCTGTCGGGCCCGCCGCGCGAACTCCTCGAGCGAGCCGTTGCGTGCCCGGTCGAGCAGCAGCGCCGGCATGTTGTCCGGCGGCGTCGCCTCGCCCAGCACGCGGGCGATCGTCTCCAGCCGCGGACGCAGGAAGTTGCGGACCTCGTCCGTCACGCCCACGGTCGACAGGTCGAAGACCTGCCCGTAGAACCAGATGCGGGCGAAGTTCGGCGCCTTCTGCGCCAGGGTGGCCCAGGCGGCGGTGTCCTCGGCGGCCCGCTTCAGGTCGAAGGCCCAGTCGGTATAGGGCGCGGGCGCGGCGGCCTGCGCGCACAGCGGGGCGGTCGCCAGCAGCGCGACCACGGCACCCTGCGAAAGACGGCTCATCACTCGACGAACGATACGCGGCATCGACACCTCCGGAGCGAGACCTTACACGCGCCCGACGGCGAGGACGAGATGGTGCGTGTCGTGTAGCCTGCAGTCCGCGGCCCGATGCCGCCCCGGAGCGCCGCCCGATGTCCTGCAAGCTCTTCGCGCCGTTCGCGCTGTTCGCGCTGCTGACCGCCTGTGAGGGCGATGTCCGCTATGTCCGCGCCGTGGCCGACGCGGCCGGTGCATCGCCGGACGCGACCCCCCCGGCGACGCCGGACGCCCAGCCCCCCACCGGCACGGACGCGGCCCCCGAGCCAGAGCTCCCGGACGCCCGCCCCGGCGCCCTCGGCCCGCCGGCCCCGCCCCCGCCCCTGCCCCCCGAGGCCGAGACCACCTTCGCCATCGACGACGCCGAGTGGCCCGATCCCAGCCTGACGCCGCCGCCGCCGCCCTCCGTGCCCGGCGACGCCCCCCTGAGCGCGGCCTACGGCGTGCTGCCCGAGGGTTGGGACGCCGCCGCGCGCGAGCGTTGGTCCCCCGAGAACACGCCCCGGTCGATCCTGACGCTGGGCGACAGCATCTCCGAGTCCGAGGCCTTCATCGCCGAGGCGCGCTGGGACCCGACCAGCGGCGTGTCGACGGCCGAGGGCTACGTGCACCTGCCCAAGTCGCTGGGCGCGCTGGCGGGGCAGGAGTCGGGCTGGGGCGCGGAGATCGTCGAGGCCGCGCTGACCGAGGGGCGCCCCGAGACGGCGACGATCCTCTTCGGCACGAACGACGCGCGCCACGGCTACGACCTCGCCGCCTACACCGACCACATGCGCGCGCTCGTCGAGGCCTGCATCGCCCGCGGCACGCTGCCCATCCTGCTCACGCCCCCGCCCCTGAACGGGGACGTCGCCCCCGTCGCCGAGCTCGCGGCCACGGTGAGCGCCCTCGCGGACGCGTACGACGTGCCCCTGTTCGACCTGCAGCGCCTGCTGGTCGACCGCGGCCAGCTCGCCGCGGACCTGCCCGACGGCATCCACCCGAGCGCCGAGGCGTACGCCGTCATCACGGCCGAGTGGATCCGGCTGTACAAGCAGGTCGAGTTCGCCGCCCTCGCCCCGCGCCGGGCCGAGGCGCCGCCGGTGGACCCCTTCGCCGCGGACCTCGCCCTGGTCTGGACCCGCGTCTTCGACCGGACCTTCGACTCGCCCGAAGACGCCGGCGACCTGGACGTCGAGCGCGGCCGCTGGGCCGTGGTCGAGTCGGGCGGCACCCGCGCGCTGGGCGGGCGCGCCGCCGCCGAGGACTTCGCCATCTTGCGGCTCCCGGTCCGCGTGCCCGGCCCCGTGCGCGTCGAGGTCGTCGCCGCCAGCGACGGCGCGGAGATCTCGCTCATCGCCCACAACGCCGCCGACCCCTTCGGCACGGACGGCTGGTACTTCGGCTGGGGCACCAACGGCGGCGCACGCACGGGCCTCGTCTTCCAGGACGCCCTGGTCGCCGAGCTGCCCGGGGAGCGCCCCGCGGCCGCCCGCTGGGCCAACGTGCGCGTCGCGAACACCCCGAAGCTCGCCCGCTGGGGCACGGACGGCACCTACCGCCTGACGTACCGCACCCGGGACGAGGTCCTGGCCGCCGCCAACGACCGCGTCGGCTTCTATGTCTGGGGCGGCACGATGTACGTCCGCCGCGTCGTGGTCTGGGCCGGGCGCGCGCCCTGAGCCGCCCCGCTCAGTTGAACTCGTCGGCGTCCATGTTGGTGGCGCACTGCGGGTCGCGGGTGTAGTCGGTCTGGCCGTCGGCGTCGTTGTCCACCAGGTCGCCGCAGGCCGGCGCGGGCATGCCGGCGATCTCGTCCATGTCCGCCTTGCCGTCGCAGCCGTAGTCCACGGGGAAGTCCGTGTAGCCGTCGCCGTCGTCGTCCACGCCGTTGTTGCAGGTGGTCGGGGCCAACGGCGGCGCCTCGGTCGCGTCGCCGGCGCCCAGGCACCCGGCGTCGTAGGGGAAGTCGAAGTCGCCGTTGCCGTCGTTGTCCACGCCGTCGCTGCAGGGTGTCACGCCGGGCGCGAACTCGGTCGGGTCGTTCAGGTCCTCGCAGCCCGAGTCGTTCAGGTCCACGCGGCCGTCGACGTCGTCGTCCACGCCGTTTCGGCACTGCGGCGCCCCCAGATCGGCGCCGCCCGACAGGATGTAGGCCATCGTGTTCAGCGAGGTCTCGCTGAGCGCGGGCGTGTCCACGTCGCCCCAATCGGCCTCGACCAGCCAGACCCGCCCACGGCCCACGTTGATGTACCCCAGGTGGATCGTCGACCGCGTGTGACCGGCCAGGGGGACGAGGCCGGGCACGCTGCCCGGCGCGATGTTGCTGCCGCAGCCCGTGGGGCCGAACGCGCCCGGCGGCGGGACGCTGCGCCACAGCGGGTCGTCGCGGTTGAAGATGCGCTCGAACGCCAGCTCGTCCATGCACCCGCCGACCTGATCGCCCGGAGCGAGCGCGAGTCCGAGCACCGCCTGCACGAGCGCCGGGCTCGTCGAGGCCTCGCCCACCAGGATGCCCCCGGCCTCGACCCAGGCCCGCACGCCGGGGAGCGCGGCGAAGGCCGGCCGCCCCGCCCGCGGCACCACCAGCGTGTGCGTGCTGCCGTCCACGCGGCAGTCGTTCACGCTCAGCCGCAGATCCGCCGCCGGCCCGCGCAGGAACACGGCGGGGTCGCGCGTCGTGCTCCCGCACACCCGCACCACGTCCCGCCCGGCGCACTCGCCGTTCTCGCAGGCGACCCCCGCCGGGCACACGTTGCCGCAGCGCCCGCAGTTCGCCGTGTCGGCGCTCAGATCGTAGTCCTCGTCGATGCCGCCGTCGCAGTCGTCGTCGAGCCCGTTGCACGTCTCGCCCCGGGCGCCCTCGAAGGGGTCACAGGCGCCGGGCCGCCCTGCGGCGCACACGACCACGGGGTGCGCGCACTCACCCAGCCCGCAGGCGACCACGCCGAGCTCCTCGTCCACGGCGCCGTCGCAGTCGTCGTCCTGGGCGTTGCAGACCTCGGGCGCGGGCGCGCCGACCGGCGCGTTGCAGAGCACCCCGCCGCCGCCGCCGCAGATGAACACGCCCGGCCGCTCACACAGCCCCTCGCCCTCCGTACAGGCCGCGCCGAGCTCGTCGAAGTCCTCGTCCGTCCGGCCGTCGCAGTCGTCGTCCGCGGCGTTGCAGAGCTCGGCCGCGCCGGGGCCCACGGCGCGCCGGGGGTCGTCGCAGTCGCCGGCGCAGGGCGGCGCGCCGTCGCCGTCGCCGTCCCGGTGGCTGAACCCGTCGTCCGCCACGGCCGGGCACACGTCGCAGGCGTCCCCCAGGCCGTCGCGATCGCCGTCGAGCTGGCTGAAGTCCGGCGCGTCCGGGCACTGGTCGCACACGTCGCCGCGCCCGTCCACGTCCCGATCGAGCTGCTCCGGGTTGGGCACCTCGGGGCAGTTGTCGTCGGGCAGGCGCACGCCGTCCTCGTCCGTGTCCCCGGGGTCCTCGCAGGCATCCCCCTTGCCGTCGCCGTCCATGTCGCGCTGCGCCGGGTCGGCCACATCGGGGCACAGGTCACACTGATCGCCGACGCCGTCGCCGTCCGTGTCCACGGGGCGCAGGTCCTCGGCGGGGCACAGATCCTCGCGATCGGGCACGCCGTCGTGATCGGTGTCGCCGTCGTCGCAGGCGTCGCCCGTGCCGTCGGCGTCCGCGTCCCGCTGGTTCTCATTGGGCACGTCCGGGCAGTTGTCCGCCGCCCCGGTCAGGCCGTCGGCGTCCGGATCCGGGCCGGGATCGGGCATCCCGCCGGTGCCGCCACCGCCGGTGCCGCCCGACCCCCCGGTGGGCACACCCCCCGCACCGCCCATCGGCGCTCCGCCCGCGCCACCCGTGGCCTCGCCGCCGGCGCCACCGCTGGGCACACCGCCCGTGGGCGCGGT
>CAINDO010000477.1 GCA_903847385.1 uncultured Myxococcales bacterium | reverse complement strand
GCCCGCCGCATCGCCGCCCTGCGCGACGGTGGCGCCGCGTGGCAGGCCACGGAGGCCGAGGTCGCGCGCCCTGCGCCAGAGCCCGCACCGCCGCCCCCGCCACCCACGGGCCTGGCTGCCCGCCTGGAAGCGCTGAAACGCGACACGGCCCTGTCCGTCGGGCCCCCCGCCGCGCGCGAAAACGCCCCGTCGAGGCTGCGGAGTCGGCTGGACGCCCTGCGGCGCGACTCCGGTCGCACGCCCGAGTCCGAGGCGCCGCGGGCCCTGCAGCGGGCGCCCTCGGCGGGGATGGCAGACTTCGAGCGTCTGTTCCCGGCCCAGTCGCGCGCCACGCCCCACGGCCCGGCCTGGGTGCTTCAAGATACCCTGCCGCACGAGGCGCCCCACGGCGACCGCGCGCTGGGGTCGGCCCTGGCGTTCGACGCGGCGGCGGTGGGCGCCGCGCTGGCCGTGCTCACGGGCGACCCGGCGATGCGGGGCTTCGACCTGCGCGGCGCGCTGTTCATCGACCTGGAGTCGACGGGCCTGGCGCTCACGGGCGCGACGCTGCCGTTCCTGGTGGGCGCGGCGCACTTCCACGGCGAGGCGCTCGTGCTGGAGCAGTGGCTCCTGCGCACGCCGGACGACGAGGAGGCCGCGCTGCACGACCTGGCGGCGCGCATCGAGGCCGCCGACTGGCTGGTGAGCTTCAACGGGCGCACGTTCGACCTGCCGCTCCTGGGCACGCGCTGGCGCATGCACCGGCAGCACGACCCCTCCGGCGCGCTGGCCGGGCACCTGGATCTGTTGCCCGTCAGCCGGCGAACGCTGAAACACGGCCTGCCCAACTGTCGGCTCGGCACCCTGGAGAGCCGCGTCCTGGGCCTGCACCGCGTGGACGACGTGGCCGGCTCCGAGGTGCCGGGGTGTTATCACGCCTGGCTGCACGACGCGAACCCGGCCCCCCTGGCCGGCGTGGTGAAACACAACCGGCTCGATGTGTTGTCCATGGTCACCCTGCTGGACGAACTCCTCGGGCGCGTGCTGCGGCCCGAGAGCACGCTGCTGCGCGACCCGGAGTGCGCGCTGAAGTTGGCCGAGCGCGCGCGCAAACACGGCGCGCCCGAGTTGGCCGAGAGGATCTTCACGGCCGCGGCGCTGCTCCCTTCGACGCGCGAGGCGGCGGAGAAGGGACTGGCACGGATGGCTCGGGCGGCGCGGCGGGGGCGAGGGCCGTGACCGGGAAGACCTGGGCACTGGCCGCGACGCTGCCCTTCGGCGCGTGCTGCGGCCCCGACCCGGTCGACGCCGGTCCGGCGCGGTCGGCCCCGGTTGCTGACGCAAGGGTCAGCAGCGCGCTCGGAGCGGATCTGCGGGTTGGTCTGCGGGGAAACGATCGGACAGGGCGACTCTCCTGTGGAGAGAACCACGTGTGTTGGCTCGACGCGGGGAACCGCCTTTGGTGTGGTTTTCAAGTTGGACCGGAGCAGGAACTCGTCCTCGAGCCCGAGGTTAAGAAGTGGCGTGCAGGCAGGCACGTACCCCGGATTCGGTTTAAACAGGTTGCAGGCACGACCGAGGGGATTGCCGCGTTGGACGAGGCCGGGACACTCCACGTCTTCGCGCAGGGTGATATTGGGCGGTGCGGGATCGAATACCTCGAGCGGCTCGAAGGTGGATTTCGGTGGCAGGTGCTCGCCGTGGCCGCCACGGGGTACGATCACTTGTCGGGTCTGATCGACGGACATCTCTCGTACTTTCCATTTCCGTACACACCCAATCCGATTGCCTATCGAGGCTTGCCCGTCGACCCGCCTGAGGAACTGGTGCAAGCCGAATGCGAGACCTGTTTGCGCGGTCAGTCGGGGACTGCGACATGTAGTCGTTTGTCAGGCGATGGGAGCACGAACACCCATCGGTGGCAGTCACTAGCTTCGCCGCTCGTTGGCCTCAGCGTCGGCTCACCGGGAGATCTTTTCGGTTTGAGAGAGGACGGTGGCATCGACGTCTTGAATCACGGTCAATCATGGGGGCCAATCGAGCGCGTGCCCGCCCCCCCCGTGCCTCTCGCCGCGGCGGAGTCGATTCATGGCTCCGATGTGCAGTACGTGCGCGTCGGAGACTGGCTCATGCCGCTCGGCTACTACGCCGCACGGCCCGACGACACTTGGAGGGGTGTGCCCATCCTGATTCGGCCACCGCCGGGCGGGTCGCCAGTCGTCGACTACTGCTCGACGTGGTCCGGCCTCTGCGTTCTCAGAGAGTCCGGTGATGTCGAGTGTTTCAACCAGCGGGGTCAGCCGCTTCGCTTTCCGTTTGTCGATCTCTTGACGCCGTAACTTGCGAAGGGTGTCGTCGACACCCGAGACGTGCCCGTGCGTTCACGGGAATTCGTTCGCCGAGCCGACGCTCGGCATCGGGAGTGGTACACATGTTGGAGTATCTCTTCGACCAGTTCATCCTGGGGGCCGGGCTCTCGGAGGTTTCGCGCCCCACGAAGCTCAAGGGCAACGCCGTCCACGTGGATCTGAGAGTCTTCGCCGGGCCGACGGGGACGTTCTCGGCGGGTGTGAAGCTGGAGGTGGAGTTTTCGAATGACCTGGACAAGTGGACCGCCCACGCCACGACGTTCGACACCGGCACCCAGCTCGCACCCGTGCGCATCTTCGGGCAGTGTACCTCCGCGGCTCTCACCGGGAGCGGGCAGAATACCTCGGCGTTGAGCGCCTACGAGTGGGTTCGCGTTCGGGTGACCAACCAGTGGTCCGGCGCCGCGGTGCTCACCGCTGGGGTCTCGTTCTTCGACCTAGGGACGTGAGGCCCGTCCCCCCCGCGACGATCTGACGCAGCCCCACCCCCTACCGACGACCCCCGCCACCGTGCTAGGCTCCCGCCCGGCTTTTTCACCAGGAGTCGACATGCGTACCCGCCTCGCCCTCATCGCCCTCGCCCTCGCCCTCCCGCTGACCGCCGCCGCCGGCGAGCCCGCCGCCGTCTCGTCCGAGATCGTGCACCGCGGCGCGCCCTTCGCGCTGAAGGACAAGCCCATCACCCTCGACGAGGTCGCCGCCAAGCCGGACGCCTTCGCCGGCAAGACCACGATGATCGCCGGCAAGGTGGCCTCGGTCTGCCAGAAGAAGGGCTGCTGGCTCGGCCTCAAGAGCGACAAGGGCACCGTCGCCCGCGTGACCTTCAAGGACTACGGCTTCTTCGCGCCCAAGGACTGCACGGGCCAGGTCGCCACGGTCGAGGCCGAGGTCAAGGTCACCAAGCTCGACCTCGCCGAGCGCGAGCACCTGGCCAAGGACGCCGGCAAGACCGTCGCGGACATCCCCGAGGTCGAGCTGCGCCTCGTGGCGAACGGCCTGGAGCTCACCCCCGCGCTCTAATCACGCGGGAATCGCCTGCGGCGGGGGCCCCTCGACGTGGCGGCCGTCCATCCATACGCCGCGCACCTTCGTGAGCGCGTGGACGTCCTCGTGGGGATTGCCCCCGACCCAGAGCAGGTCGGCGCGGCGGCCCTCGCGCAGCAGGCCGATGTCGTCCCGGCCGATGGCCCGGGCGGCGTTGCCCGTGGCGGCGGCGACGGCCTGCGCCGGCGTGGCGCCGAAGCGCACCAGGAGCTCGACCTCGGTGGCGATGCGGCCGTGCGGGTTGAGCGGGGTGCCCGCGTCCGTGCCGCAGGCCACGTGCACGCCGGCGGCG
Source organism: uncultured Myxococcales bacterium (assembly GCA_903847385.1). GTDB lineage: Bacteria > Myxococcota_A > Bradymonadia > UBA7976 > UBA1532 > CAINDO01. The sequence goes on along the minus strand of CAINDO010000477.1, from coordinate 4,855 downwards.
AGGGCCGTCTGGAAGCTGGCGATGTGCGCGCCCTTCACCCGCTTGATCTTCTCGATCATGTAGGCGGGCACGCCGGCGGCCTCGCCGTCCAGCATGGCCTGGCCGGCGGCGAACGTGGGCACGAGCGTGCTGCCGCGCGCCAGCATCAGGCCGATGGTCTCGGCGTCCAGGAAGAAGCCGTGCTCGATGGTGGCGACGCCGGCCAGGAGCGCGTTGCGGATGCCCTCGGTGCCCTGGGCGTGGGCGGCGACCAGGCGGCCGGCCTTTCGGGCCTCCTCGCACGCCGCGCGGAGTTCTTCCGGCGTCATCTGGGCGGCGCCGGGCTCCACGCCCGGGGTGATCACGCCGCCCGTGGCGATGACCTTGACCAGGTCGCAGCCGGACTTGAGCTGCTTGCGCACGGCGGCCCGCACGGCGTCCGGGCCGTCCGCCTCGATGCCCAGGAAACAGGCGTGGCCGCCCGTGATGCACACCACCTCGCCGGCGGCGAGCATGCGCGGGCCCTCGAGCCAGCCCTCGCGCACGCCGCGGGCGATCTCCAGGTCCAGGCCGCCGGGGCCGCCCATGTCGCGGATCGTCGTCACGCCGGCGTGCCGGTGTGCGGCGAGGGCGTGGATGGCGCGGACGGTGCGGCGCGTGTGCCCCTCGGCCTCGAGGTCGGCCACGGGGTTGACGCCGCCGGACAGGCACACGTGCGTGTGGCAGTCGATCATGCCGGGCATGAGCGTGCCGACGAGGTCGTGCGCGCGGGCCGAGCCGGCGCGGGGCGCGACGTCGGACAGGGGGCCGACCGCGGCGATGCGGCCGTTTTCGACGACGAGGCCCCAGCCCGTGTGGGCCGGTCCGTCGTCGCCGACGAGGAGGTGCGTGGGTCGAAAGAGAAGCATGGGCGGAGCCTATCCGAGTCCCGTTCTTGACCCTAGACCCCCGTTGAAGGAAAACGGGCGGCGATGGCCCGGATTCTCCTTTTGATGGACCACAGCCTCGACCGCGTGAAGGTCGTCACGGCCCTGCGCGAGACGGGGCAGTCCCCGATCGAGCCCGCGCCCGGCTGGGACGCCCCGGGTCGGCTGATCCACGCGGTCGAGCGCGCCACGCCGGACGTGGTGGTCATCGGGTGTCAAGCGGATCTGGACGCCGCCTGCGCCCGCTGCGAGCTGCTGATGGACGGCGAGGTCACGCGCTACATCCCGACGCTCGTGGCGCTCCCGCACCATCCATCCGAAGAAGAGGCGGTGCGGGTGTTCGCCGCCGGCGCCCGGGACCTGGTGTCGCTGGCCGACCCCGTGAACCTGATCGCCGCGCGCATCGACAACATGGCGCGGCTGAACTACCTGCGCCGCACGTTCCGCAAACATCACGACGCCCTGCGCGCCCGCAACGAGGAGCTCGACCGCATCTTCGAGACGGTCACCACGGGACTGGCCATCGTGGACGAGCGCGGGCGCATCGTGCGCATGAACGGCACGGGCCGGGACATCCTGGGCGTGCAGATCGGCGCCATGGGGGCCCCCGAGGGCGCGACTCCGACGGGCGTGGCCGACTGGCAGGACCACCCGCTGCACCGCGCCGCGCTGCTGGGCGAGTCCGTGCGCGGCCACCGCATCGAGGTCGCCACGCACCGCACGGGCGGCGACCGCATCCTGGTGGTGGACGCCGAGCCGCTCTGGGGCGAGAACGGGCAGCGCATCGGCGGGCTGGCCGTGTTCCGCGACGAGACGGACGCCATCCGTATGCAGGAGACGCTGCGCGCCAAGGCGCAGGAGCTCTCGCAGCGCACCGAGGAGATGGAGGCCTTCGTCTACACGGCCTCGCACGACATGAAGAGCCCCCTTTGGACCATCCGGCGCTACGCCGCCATGGTGCTCGAGGACCACGCCGCCGTGCTCTCCACGGACGGGCGGCACTTCCTGGAGCGCGTCGAGGTGAACGCGGCGCGGCTCGGTCGGCTCGTCGAGGATCTGGTGCGGGTGGTCAAGGTGGGCAAGATGGAGCTGTTCCTCGAGCCCGTCGAGGTCGAGCGGCCCATTCGCGACGCCCTGCGCAACCTGGACGCCGCCGTGCGCCAGGCCGAAGCCAAAGTGACCATCGCACCGGGCCTGCCCGTGGTGATGGCCGATCCCGACCGGCTGGTGGATCTGTTCGAGAACCTGCTGGGCAACGCACTGAAGTACCGCCGACCGGCCGTGCCCTGCGAGATCGAGGTCACGGGCGGGGTGGACGCCGAGGGCGCCCACATCCACGTGCGCGACAACGGCCTGGGCATCCCCGAGGACCAGTTCGAGCGCATCTTCGGCCTGTTCCAGCGGCTGCACACGCGCGACCAGATCGAGGGCTCCGGCCTGGGGCTGGCCATCGTGCAGCGGGTCGTGGAGCGGCACGGCGGCCACATCCGCGTGGAGTCACAGCTCGGCGCGGGCTCGACCTTTCACGTGATGCTGCCCGCGGCCGAGGCGCCCTGAACCGCCCCGCGTGATCCCGCTTCGCGACAACATCGAGGCCGAGCGGCGCGTCTGGGTCAACTGGCTCCTGATCGCGCTGAACGTGGCGGCGTTCCTGTACGAGCTGTCGCTGGGACCGCTGCTGCCGGCGTTCTTTCAGGACCACGGCCTGGTGCCGGCGCGTGTGCTCAACGCCCACGCCTGGTCCATGAGCTTCGAGCACCAGCTGGGGCCGCTCGTGCTGCACATGTTCCTGCACGGCGGGTGGCTGCACCTGATCGGCAACATGTGGTTCCTGCACATCTTCGGGGACAACATCGAGGGCCGGCTGGGGCACTTCGACTACCTGCTGTTCTACCTGGGCTGCGGCTTCGCGGCGGCGGCGGGGCAGGTGCTGAGCGGCCCGGAGTCGTTCACGCCCATGATCGGCGCCTCCGGGGCCGTGGCCGGCGTGCTGGGCGCCTACCTGGTGCTGTTCCCCCGGGCGCGGGTGCTGACGCTGGTGCCGATTTTCATCTTCATCCAATTCCTGGAGCTGCCCGCGGTCGTGTTTTTAGGCTTCTGGGGCCTCATGCAGTTCTTCCGGGGCACGGCGGATCTGGTCGGGGCCGGGGGCGGCGCGACGGACGGCGTGGCCTGGTGGGCGCACGTGGCCGGCTTCGTGGCGGGTGCTTTGTTCATGTGGGCACGCCCCGCGCTGCGCCGCCCCGCGCCGCGGTGGCGCCAGCGCTACGTGCGCTGAGTCGGGGTCGCCGCGGGCGCGAGCAGCAGGCCGCAGGCCACGCCGGCGCGCATCGCCTCGAGCGCCGCGTTCGGGTCCACACCGAGCTCGGCGGCCACCTGCAAGGGGTCGAGGGCGTCGTGCGCGACCTTGAGGGCGAAGAGCAGGGCGTCCGTGGCGGCGAAGAAACACGCCGTCTCGCGGACGGGGTGGCGGAAGACGAGCGTCAGGGTCGGCGCGGGCAGCGCCGCGGGCACCTGGGGCGGCGGCCCGCCGGCCTGCGCCGCGACCAGGTACGCCGCGACCGGGTAGACCGACTCGAGCACCGTCAGCGTGGGGTTCAGCGTCAGCGTCTCGGGCACGGGCAGCACGGCAGGATCGTGGTAGACCTCGCTCAGCGCCCACTCCAGGTGGGCCAGGGCGGCGTGTAACGGCGTCGGCGGCTCGGCGCCGGCCCGCGCGTCCAGGAACGCCGGGAAGGCCGCCGCGGCGGCGTCCAGGGACCACGTGCCGGGCGGGTGCGCGGCGAAGTAGGCGGCGTGCAGGGCGGCGCGCGTTTCGGGCGGCAGGGCGGCCAGCGTGGCCGGGAAGTTCGCCTCCAGCGCGTGCTGCACGTGCCGGTGCACGAAGCGGTGGTAGATGGCCAGCCGCGCCGGGTCGACGCCCAGGCGCGCAGCCCCCTCGGCGACGGGCACGGCGTCGCGGAGGACCTGGTGCATCACGGACTGCACTTCGGCTAGGCGGGGCATGGCACCGGGCGCTCCCCGAGCACCGCGGCGGCGACGGCCCGCGCGCGGTCGCTCTCGGCCAGCAGGACTTCGGCCGGCGGCAGGTCGTTGTCCCACTCGATGAGCGTGGACACGGGCCCCGTGCGGGCGAGCGTGTAGGCGTACAGGTCGAGCACCGGGTCGACCATCGGCGCGCCGTGCGTGTCGATGACCACGTCCCCCACGCGCTCGTGGCCGGCCAGGTGGATCTGCATCACGCGGTCGAGGGGCAGGGCGGCGATGACCTCGCGGGGGTCGCCGCCGTGGTTCAGGCTGTTCACGTAGACGTTGTTGACGTCCAGCAGCAGGCCGCAGTCGGCGCCCTCGAGCACGGCGCGCAGGAACTCGGCCTCGGACAGCTCGTCGTCCGCGTAGCGCACGTAGACGCTCGGGTTCTCCAGACCGAAGGGCAGGTGCAGGCGCGCCTGCACGGTGCGCACGCGCTCCACCACGCGCTCCACGGCCTCGCGCGTGGCGGGCAGGGGGATCAGGTCGTGGTACTCGACGCCGAAGCCGCTCGACCAGCACAGGTGGTCGGTGTACCAGCGGGCGCCGGCGGCGTGGGCCAGCTCGGCCACGCGGTCGAGATAGTCCAGGTCCAGCGGGTCCGGCCCGCCGATGGAGAGCGCGACCCCGTGGAGCACCGTGGGCCACGTGTCGCGGGCCCGCTCGACGACGCCGCGGGTGCGACCGCCGCGGCCGAGCGCGTTGTCCACCAGCAGCTCGACGAAGTCGACGCGCTGCGGGGTCGCGAAGAGCGCCTCCCAGTGCGGGCGACGCAGCCCCACGCCGTGACCCAGGTAGGGGACCGGTCTCATGGGGCGATGCCGGCCGGGCTCAGCGCTGGCCGCCGCAGCCCTTCTCGCCGCCGCAGCCCTTCTCGCCGCCGCAGCCCTTCTCACCGCCGGGCGCGGCCTCGCTGCCGG
>CAINDO010000476.1 GCA_903847385.1 uncultured Myxococcales bacterium | reverse complement strand
GGGGGGGCGGTGGGCGGCGGCGGCGCGACGGGCACGACCGTGACCACGGGCGGCGGCGGCAGCAGCCACGCGGTGGCGATCTTCTCGCTCGCCGGGATCGCGACGCGCACGTGGCCCCGGGTCGTCTCCACCCGCGCCGCGTCCACGCGCTTCTCGGAGACGCCCGCGTGAAAACGCACGCGGAGCACGCCGTACCCTGCGGGTTCTTTGCTCGGGTGCAGCAGCGCGCGCTGCACCTGCGGCACGCCGAGTTCGATGAACCGCCGCTCCACCTCGGCCCCGCGCAAGCGGATGGAGAGCACCGTGCCCTCCTGCTCCTGGGTGAGCAGCACCGACTCGCGCGCCACCGTGCCGTCGACGCGCAGGTCGGACTCGAGCTGATCCGGCGCGGACTCGGCCGTCGCGTCCAGCAGCGTGGTGGGGGCGTCCTCGGCCCGGGGTGACCCGCTCGCCAGCATCAGGGCAACGACCGCGAGCCATCGAATCCAGACTGGGGACACCCCGTATTCTCCTCGGAAAATCGTGCGATGGGCGCGAAGTGCGCCCCCCGATCATCGGAGAATCGGACCCCGGACTTGCGGGGCGGGTCCCAGCGTTCAGCCGATCCGGCTCGTCTGACCCGGCTCCGTGGGTACGAAGCCGCGGCGCATGGTGTTCTCGCTGACGACGCGGGGGTCGACGAAGGAGAGCAGGTAGTCCGGGCCGCCGGCCTTGGTGCCGCCGCCGCTCATGTGGAAACCGCCGAAGGGGTGGCGCCCCACGATCGCGCCGGTGATGGGCCGGTTGATGTACAGGTTGCCCACGCGGAACACCCGGCGGGCCTCCTCGATGTGGGCCGGCGAGCGGCTGTAGAGGCCGCCCGTGAGGCTGTAGGGCGTGCCCTGGGCCCACTCGAGGGCCTGAGCGAAGCTCGTGGCGCGCATGGCGGCCAGCACCGGGCCGAAGACCTCCTCCTGCGCCAGGGGGTCCGTGGGCGGCACGTCCCCGAAGAGCGTGGGCGGGATGTAGTAGCCGCCCGAGGGCGCGTTGGCCCCGGTCAGGCGCTTCAGGCCGCGCTGCTCGGCGGCGGTGATGGTGGCCTGGATGCGGCGCCAGGCCTCCTCGTCGATGACCGGGCCCATGCGCGTCGAGGGCTGGGCCGGGTTGCCGACCAGCGTGCTCAGGCTGCCGATGGCCTCGGAGAGCCGCGCGACGAAGGCGTCGTAGTGGTCGGCGAGCACGATGACCCGGGAGCAGGCGCTGCACTTCTGGCCGGCGAAACCGAACGCGCTGTGCAGCGTGCCGAGCACGGCCTCGTCGAGATCGGCGTCGGCGTCCACGATCAGGGCGTTCTTGCCGCCCATCTCGCAGACCACCCGCTTGAGCGAGCGCTGGCCCGGCAGCGTGATGCCCGCCTGCTTCCAGATGGCCAGGCCCACGGCCATGCTGCCCGTGAAGGCCACGCCGGCCACGTCGCGGTGGGCGACCAGGTGCGCGCCGACGTCTTCCCCCAGGCCCGGCAGGAACTGGAGCGCGCCGGCGGGCAGCTTCGCCTCGCGGCAAAGCTCCATCAGGCGGGCGGCGATGACGAACGACTGCTCGGCGGGCTTGAGCACCACGGGGTTGCCCGTGACCAGGGCGGCCACGGCCATGCCCGTGAGGATGGCCAGCGGGAAGTTCCACGGCGCGATGACGGCGACGACACCCCGCGGCTCGTACGAGAGCACGTTGGACTCGCCGGCGGGCGAGAGCTGAACCTTGGGCGTGAAGAGCGTGAGCGCCTCGCGGGCGTAGTACTCGCAGAAGTCGATGGCCTCGCAGACGTCCGCATCCGCCTCGCGCCAGGGTTTGCCGACCTCGCGCACCATCCAGGCCGACAGGTTGTCGCGCTGTTTGCGCATCACGGCGGCGAGATCGAGCAGGTGCTGGGCGCGGTCGCGCACGGGCGTGTCCCGCCAGGTGGGGAAGAACGCGTGGGCCACGGCCACGGCGCGGTCGGCCTCGGCGATGCCGGCGAGCTGTGCGGTGCCCACGACCACCCGCGGATCGGCGGGGTCCAGGCTCTGCAGGGTGCGGGCGCCGTTGGGGGCGGCGGCCTTGCCCTCGATCACCGGCGTCACGCCCCGGCCGAGCTGCTTCTGCACCCCGGCGAGGGCCTCGCCGAAGGTCTCGCGCTGGCGGGCGTCCCCGAAGTCGCGCAGGGGCTCGTTGCAGAAGGGCTGCAGGTGCTCGACGTCCGCGCGGGCGGCGGGCACGGCGCGCAGCATGGGCGAGCGGTTCACCGGCTTGGGTGCGGCCAGCAGGGCGTCCTGGCTGGCGCCCTCGACGAAGCCCATGCGCAGCCAGCTCTGGTTGCTCGTGTTCTCCAGCAGGCGGCGGACGAGATAGGCCATGCCCGGCAACAGCTCGCCCACCGGCGCGTAGATGCGCACGCGGTGGCCGCGCTGTACGCAGGCCGCCTTGATGGGCTCGGCCATACCGTACAGGCACTGGATCTCGTAGCCGTTCTGCGGCACGCCGGCCTTCTCGGCCGTGGCGATGGCGTGGGAGAGGCTGCGCAGGTTGTGGCTGGCGATGGCGGTGCGCACGTACTTGTGGTTGGCCAGCAGGATCTCGCTGCACTGCTCGAAGCAGGCGTCCGAGTCGGCCTTGTCCAGCCATACGGGCGACGGCCAGCCCTCCTGGGCCGCCTTGACCGTCTCGTAGTCCCAGTACGCGCCCTTCACGAGGCGGATGGTGATCCGTTTGTTCTTCTTTTTCGCCCACTTGACGAGGTTCTCGACGTCCTCGACCGCGTCCCGCAGGTAGGCCTGCACGACGACGCCGGCGTGCTCGAAGTCGCCCAGGCTGGGGTCCTCGAGCACCCGCTGGAAGAGGGCGTAGGTGACCTCTTTGACGGACCGCTGCTCCATGTCCAGGTTGAGGAACGCGCCGAGCGCGCGCGCCCGCTGGAAGAGGGGCAGCAGCCGCCCGGCGGCCTGGGCGACGCTGTGGTCGAACGCGAGCGGATCGAGCTGGCTGTAGAGCGCGCTGCACTTGATCGAGACGTTGACCCGGGGCAGGGGACCGCGATCGTCCTGCTCCAGGAGCACGTCCGGCTTCCAGCCGGCGACCTCGGTGGCCAGGCCCTCGAGCAGGTCGCGGTAGCGGCCCACGTAGCCCTCGGCCTCGTGCTCGCTGACGGTGGCCTCGCCGAGGAGATCCACGGTGAAAGCCTGCCGTTGCTGGCGCAGGTCGCGCAGGGCGGGCACGGCCGAGGCGGCGTCCGTGCCCAGGATGAACCGCTTGGCCATGCCCTCGAGGTTCTTGGCGATCTGCCCGGCGGCGATGCGGGTGGCCATGCTGCCCAGGCCGGCGCCCTTCAAGGCCATCTTGATGACCGTGGGCGGGTTCACGCCGGGGCGCAGCAGGTACTCCTGGATGTGCCGGGCGATCTCCTCCGGGCTGTTCAGCACGGGGAAGACGTCCACGAAGCGGAACATCTCCGTCTTGAAGACGGGATCCTGCATGGCCCACTCGAGGATCTGACCGCTCCACCAGGCCTTGTCGAAGAGGCCCGGTTTCTCGCCCTTCATGCGGGCGAACAGGTCGTTGCCAATCTCGCGGATGCGCTGCTCACTGGCGGCCACGGCGGCTTCCCTTTCTCGGGCGACGTTCTCGATTCTCGACTCGGGCGAAGATGCTACTCCCTTCCGTTCTCGCGCCATAGCGCGTGACACTTCGGCGACCCCCGGTCTCCTTGCTCTGCGACAACGCCCGAACACGACGAAACGCACGCAAACCCTTGGACACCGCCCCCCGGAGCCCCGAAACCGCCGATCTCGCCTACGCCGCGGCCCTCGCCGCCGGTGAGCGCGAGGCGACGCGCGCGTTCGAGGCCCGCTACCGCCGGCTGGTGGGGCACGCGCTGGGCGTGGCGCTGCGGCGCTGGCGCCCGGACGCCCCCGTGGTGGCCGAGGATCTGGTGCAGGACTTCGTGGGGTTCCTCTTCATCGACGCCGGCGCGCGACTGCGGACGTACCAGGGCCGCTCGCCCTTCGGCGCGTGGCTGTACACGGTGGCGCTGCGCTACTTTCAACGGCGTTTGTCGCGGCTCGTGGGCGACCGACGGTCCGAGGTCGTGCTCGCCCACCTGCCCGAGCGCGAGGATCGCAACCCCGAGCACCTGTTGGCGGCGGAGCAGGACGCGGAGCGCGTGCGCGCCATGGTGGGCGCGCTCTCCGCGGACGAGCGGTTGCTGGTGCGATTGTTCTATGTCGAGGATCTGAACGCCCAGGAGGTCGCGCGGACCCTGGGCAAGGGCGCATCGGCGATCCGGATGAAGAAGATGCGCCTGCTGGAGCGGCTGCGCGGCCTCTTGGGGCTGCCCGCCGAGCCGGACGTGGACCCAGACGAAGCGACCGACGCCCCCGGGGCGAAGGAGGTCCGGTGAATACGGAGAGCCTGCTGGAGTTGCGGCTGCGCCAGGTCGACCTGCGGTTCGTGCTGGCCGAGCCCGAGGACCACCCCTCCGAGGAGCGCCTGGCGCTGTTCGCCGGCGGCCTGGACCCCGAGGCGGCCGAGGCCGAACACCTGGCCGCCTGCGACGCGTGCCTGGACCTGCTCGTGGCGCTGGCCGAGGGCCTGGAGAGCCTGGCCGGCGAGCCGGCGCTGGGCATGGCGCCGGTGCTGGGCGCGGG
>CAINDO010000475.1 GCA_903847385.1 uncultured Myxococcales bacterium | reverse complement strand
GGGCGCGGCGGGCGCCGCCGAGGACAGGTCCACCTCAGGCTCGGCGTCGTACAGGTGGAAAACGGACTTGCGGTCGGCCTCCACGTTCAGCACGGCCGGCGGGTCCAGGCGCGAGGGGTCCATGGACAGCGTGGCCTTGAACATGTTGGCCTGCGTGGGGGCGCTCCCCAGGCCGATCTCCACCACGCGGGCCACGCCGGAGCGGTCGCGGGCGAGCAGGATGTCCTGCGTCTCGATCCAGCGCACGGGCGAGGCGAACTGGTAGGCCAGGCCCTCGATGAACATCGCGCGGCCCAGCTCGGCGGGGGCTTCGGCCTCGGCGTCCCAGCGGTCGCGCAGGGCGATCAGGATCTCCGAGTCCGTGCAGCCGATCATGTCGTCCAGGTAGCTGCGCGTGACCTCGAACACCCGGGCCACCAGGTTGGGGATGTAGCGGCCGACCAGGGGCCCCACGTCCAGGGCGGGCGGCACGATCTCCTCGAGCTTCTGGCGGAACGCCGGCACGCCGTCGCGCAGGGCTCTCGAATGGAACGGCACGTCGATGCCGGGCACTTCGAGATACGTCGGCTTGGCGCCGGGGGCCTCGCGGCGGCGCAGCTCGGCGCGCAGGGCCTCGAGCGCGGGCACGTGGCCCACCACGGAGTACTGGCGGCCGCGGATGTTGTAGTTCACGACCTCGCACAGCAGGCCCGTGTCGCGGCCGATCTGGTCGACGAGGGCCTTCATGGCGGCCTCGTTCATGCCCACGATGTTCGGCCGGATGACCGCCATGCGGTACGCCGAGCGGCCCTGCGCGTCCCGGGGCACGTAGTGCTGCATCGTCAGGCCGCGCTGGTAAACGCAGTCCACCACGGCGGTCAGCGACAGGGCGTCCGTCAGGGCGCCGATGGCCGAGTACTCGCCCACGCTGTGGCCGCAGAAGGGCGCGTCCTCCTGGAAACACCCGGCCTCGCGCAGCTCCTCGACCTGGGCGCAGGCCAGCACGGCCATGCCCACCTGGGTGAACTGCGTGAGGAACAGCACGCCCTGCTCGTGGCGCAGGATCTCTTTGCCCACCCGCATCTCCAGCGGGTTGTCGCGCACCACGGTCAGCAGCGAGAAGCCGAGCCGGTCGCGGCAGTGGGCGTCGGCGGCGTCCCAGACGCGGCGGGCGGCGGGGGAGCGGGCGTAGCCGTCCATGCCCATGCCCGTGGTCTGCACGCCCTGGCCGGGGAACACGTAGGCGGTGCGCGGGGCGGCCACGCGGATGCGCCCGCGGAAGGCCATGCGGCTGCCGTTCTCCAGCTCGGCGCTGCTCTGGGCGTCGCCGCCGGCGTGCGCCTCCACGTCGACCAGCAGGTCGCCGGCGACCATGGCGGCGTGGCGGGCGCGCAGCTCCAGGGTGTCCCCGGGCAGCACCACGTCCGTGAAGCTGGCCGAGATGCCGCGGATGCGCTCGCCGTCCGTGCCGGCGTACCCGGCGGCCACGGCGGCCACGGCGCGGGCGGAGGTCCACTGGCCGTGCACGATGGGGCGGTCGAAGCCGGCCAGGGCGGCGGCGTGGGCGTCCCGGTGGAGCGGGTTGGCGTCCAGCGAGGCGCGGGCGAACTCGGCCAGGTTCCAGGGGGCCGAGGTGCGCTCCACGTAGGCCGCCGAGGGGCGCGGCAGGGGCACGGCCTCGCCGGAGACGGGCGCGAAGGCGGCGAACCAGCGGGCGGGCTCGCTCTCGGCGGCGTCCACGCTGCCCTGCCAGTCGATCGTCGCGATCGCGCGGCCGGCCTCGTCCACGAGCGCGCCGGCCACGTGGCCCTCGGCGCCCGTGGCCGTCGTCGTCGTCTGCAGGCGCAGCGTGACGCTGTGGGCGGCGTCTTCGGCGGGCTCGCCCTCGCGGTGCGCCCAGGCCTTGTCGAAGAGCAGGTCGAGCAGCGCCGGATCGCCGGCGGGCAGGCGGTGCGTGATCGTCTCGTCGCGGAACCGGAAGGTCGAGGTCTCGCCCTGCACGAAGAACACGCTCGTGATCGTGCCGCGCAGCGTGTGATCCCCGGCCGCGCGCAGGTGCGCCTCGGTGCGGATGCGGACGCCGCCGCGCGTGGGCTCCCAGGCGGTCAGGCGGGCCGTGACCTCCAGGGTCTCGCCCTCCTGCGGCAGGGGCCCGAAGGCGCGGATCTCGTTCTCCAGGTGCACCAGCCGGGCGTGGTCCCAGGCCACGCCGATATGCGTCACGCGGAAGATGGCCCCGAACGCGGCCGAGAACGCCGCGTTGAGCGGCAGGATGTGCACCCGCCCGCGGCCGCCCAGATGGGCCACGCTGGCGTCGCCGGCGGCCAGGGCGTACTCGCGCACGAACGACCGATCGACCGTGAAGGTGCTGCGGACCTCCTGTCCCGGGCGCACGGGGGGCGTCTCGCCGATCATCGCCGCGCGGTAGAACGCGCCGATGCGGGCGGCGCGGTCGGGCGTGACCTCGCGGGGGAACCGCCCGCCGTGCTGCAGATCGTGCTCGAAGGCCAGCGTCAGGCGGCCGTCCGCGGCCACCGCGCCCCGCCCCTGGCGGTCGGCCGGCAGCGCGTGGATCAGCGTGACCTCGCAGTGGCCCACGGCGCCCTTGCGGCTGAGCGCCACGTCCAGGCCGTGCCCGTTCTCGCGGCGGATCTCCAGCGTGCTCAGGCGCCCTTGCGCGTCCGCCGTGGCCGTCCAGCGGTCGCCCGGGGCCACGCGCAGCAGCAGCTCCAGCGGGTTCGCGGCCACCTGGCTGCCGTGCAGCACCGCGCTCTTGCGGGCCATGGGGGCCAGCACCACGGGGTCGAGCGCCGAGAGCCAGCGGTCCAGCGCGGCGGCGGGGCCCGGGTCCTGGGTGGACACGGCGGTCACCGTCGTCACGGCCCGCTCCGCCCCGAAGCTCACCTGCAGGCCCGCCTCGGGTGCGGCGGCCTCGACGGCGGCCCGGTCGAGCGTATCGGGCACGTCCGCGGGCGTCTGCCCCTCGGCCTGCAGCCGCTCGATGGCGTGGCGCACGAAGCGGCCGAGCAGCTCACCCACGGGCTCGTCCGGCCGCGTGATGCCCTGGATGGCCTCGGGCCCCGGGATCACCAGCACGGCATCCGCGTCGTAGCGGTCGTCGTGGCTCTGCCAGAGCGAGTCGGCCTTGTACCAGCGGCGTACGTCCGCATCGATCACGGGCACGAAGTTCACGGGTTTGCCCGGCCGGCTGCACACGCGGTGCACGAAGAAGTCCACGTCCGCCAGGGCCACGGTGGCCGTCTCGGCGTGGGGGTAAGCCGAAACGAACCGGGCCAGAAAGGCCCGCGGGTCGTCCAGATCCGCCGGCCCGCGCACGACCGAGGGCCCGGCCTTCACGGCCAGGCGCTCCTCGAAGCGCGCGGCCATGTCCAGCACGCGCTGCCGGAACGAGGGGTCCGGCCACACGCCGTCCTCGTATTCGCTGCCCCGGCCGATGGCCATCAGGTCGATCATGCGGCGCAGCACGGCCGCGGGGGACATGTCGGCCAGGTCGCCGAACCAGGGTTTGGCCGTCTTCGCCAGCGCGGCCACGATCTCGTCGTGGCGGGCGCGCACGGCCTCGGCGTTGCCGGCGACCTCGTCCAGCAGGCGGCCGGCCCGGGCGGCGGCGTTGTCGATGTAGTGGATGTCCGCGTCGAGCTGGCTCTTGCCGCTCGTCATGCGGCCCTTGGCGGCGCCGGCGGCCACCCACTCGCCCGTGCCGGGCACGCCGGCGAGCAGCGCCTTGACCTGGGGCGAGGTCGCCGCCTCGCGGCAGGCCATCGTCACGGTGCCCAGGAACACGGCGTCCACGGGCATGGGGGCCAGGCCCAGGCGCTCACTCCAGGCGCCGCTGAGCCAGGCCCAGGCGTCGTCCTCGTGTCGGATGCCGCCGCCCACGCTCAGCACCACGTTGGGCTGCTCGCGGACCTGGTGGTAACAGCCGCGCACCAGGTCGCGCAGGTCCTCCCAGGAGTGGTGCCCACCGGCCTTGCCGCCCTCGATCTGCATGCCGATGGTCACGTCCGGGCAGGCCCGGGCGATGGCGAGCACGGACTGCACCTGCGAGGCCGTGCCGGGCTTGAACGACACGAGATCCAGGCCCTGCGCGCGGCACTGCTCGATGATGCCCCGGGCCTCGTCCAGCTCGGGGATGCCCGCCGAGATGGTGATGCCCTCGATGGCCGCCCCGCCGGCCCGCAGCTTCTGGATCAGGCGCTCGCCCTTCCAGTGCAGGTTCCACAGGTAGGGGTCCAGGTAGAGCAGGTTGATCACGTAGGCCGCGCCGGGCTGCAGCGTGCGCGAGAGCTCGGCGGCGCGCAGGCGGAAGTGCCGCTCGGTGACCTGACCGCCGCCGGCCAGCTCGGAGACGAAGCCGGCGTTGGCCGCCGCGGCCACGATGGGCGCGTCCGAGGTCGTCGGCGTCATGCCGGGCAGGAACACGGGCGGGCGGCCGGTGAAGCGGCGCCAGGCGTTGTCCAGCACCACCTCGCCGGCGGCGTCGCGCACCAGGCGGGGGGCGAACCTGCGGTAGTCCAGGCCGCGGGGCAGGTCGGCGGCGGGGCCCAGGGCCTCGCGGGCACCGGCCTCGGTGGCGAGCGGGAACACGTGCACGCCGAAGCCGCGGCAGTTGAGCGCGGTGAGCTTGGCCACGGCGTCGCCCGGGCCGAAGTCCAGCACGTGCGTCACGCCCTGGGGGTGGCTGGCGCGCAGCGCGGCGCACACGGCGCCCCACTGCACCGGCTCCACGTGCTGGATGCGCACGAGCATCTCCAGCAGGCCGGCCTCGCCCTCGGCGGTGCGCAGGTCGGTGCCGTCGTTGCCCAGCACGGGCAGCCGGAGCTGGTCCGGTGCGAACACGATGCCCTCGCGGGCGATGTCCGCGGGCAGAGCGCGCCGGCCGGCGTCCATGTAGCGCGAGTGGAACGGCGCCGAGGCGGCGACGAACTCCCATCGGAAATCGATGGGGCGGCGGCCGAGCTTGCCCCGGGCGAAGGCCTGCTTCTCGGCGTCGCGGAAGGCCCCGAGCGCGCGGGCGAAGGCCACGAGGGCCACGGGGGGCCCGCTGACCACCTTGCGGGCGTAGCCGTTGTCCAGGGCGACGTCGATGGGCGGGAGCTGCGGGTTGGCCGCGTGGAAACGCGCCAGGGCCTCGGACAGAAGCTCGCTGGTGAGGCCGGCGATGGCGGCCATGGGCGAGGGTTCGCCCACGCCGGCCTGCTCCGCCGCGGCGCGCACGGCGGGGGGCACCGTGGCCAGCACGAAGGACTCCTGCATCCGGTAGCCCTGCCAGAAGAAGTAGCAGGCGATCTCCGCCGTCCGGGCGACCAGGCGCTCGGGGCTGCGCCCCTCGGCGAAGAGCAGGGCGGCCATGACACCCTGGGAGTGGCCCGTGGTGGCGGTGCAGCGGGCGGCCAGCGTGTCCAGGTCCAGGCCCCGCTCGCCCAGGGCCAGCAGGCGGGCCACGGAGGTCACGAAGATGCCGGCCTGCGACACCAGCGAGCTCGAGAGCACGTCCGGGGGCGGCGCGGCGGCGGCGTCGTCCATCCAGCGCAGCAGGTCGAAGCCCCGGGCCGGCGTGGCCAGCGCGCCCAGCCGCGGATCGGCGGCGGCGGCGCGCAGGCGTTCCCCGGCGGCCTTGACCAGGGCGCGGACTCCGGCATGGGCGGCGTACAGCGCACGCAGCTCGCCCAGCCAGCTCGCGCCCTGCCCGCCGAAGACCACGGCCAGACGGATCTCACCGGCGGCGGCGGCGTCCAGCAGGCCCGGCGGCGGGGTCGGCGGGGCGAGACGGACGGGCGTCGGTGCGGTGGACAGGCCGCGCGCGGCGGCTCCCGTGGGGTCGGTCGGCTGCATGCTACAGGGCTCCGGCGAGGATCTGAGTTTGCCGCAGCGTGTACGGCATGGGCACCGCCGGGTCAATCGCGGGCGCGGTTCCGATTGACCCGCAGTGCCCATGTGGCCCAGGGTGCGGGCTCCCGATTGGAGGGGCGCGAATGGCAGGACCCGCAGACTCGAACGATCCCACGGAGCTTCTGCCCATCGGCCTGCGAGAGCAGGTGCGTCGCATCCAGCAGACGGAGGTCGCCGGCGGGCGCGCGCGTTTCCGGCGCGACGGCGACCGCACCGGCCTGGCCGGCCAGCGCGCCATCAGCCAACTGCTGCAGGCGGCGGGGATCGCCAAGGACTCGCCGCAGTGGACGGCCATCATCGACCAGGGCCGCGCGCTCTACGAGGGCCGCGGTGGCGGCGACACGCCCGCCCCCAAGGCCGTGGTCGAGGGCGACGGCACCGGCCCCGTGCTCACCAAGGGCCGCACCTACCGGGCGCGCGCCGAGGCGCACCAGCGCACGTTCCGCGTCGAGGCGCTGCACGTGGGGCACGGCAAGTGGGGCCACGTGCTCGAGGCCCGCGCGGCCACGGGGGGCCTGAACTTCCACCACCCGGCCGCGCGCAAGGCCGCGCAGGTCCGCGCCGCCGCCGGCAAGGGCGTCGACCGCGCGCGCACCTTCGGCAACATGCTCTCCAGCCAGGCCATGTGTTTCAACCTGTTCGCCCCCCTGGCCGAGGGCGCCGAGGGGCTCACGCTGGTCGCCGCCGCGCTCTCGCCGTTCGTGCCGGGGCTCTTGCGGGTCACCCGCCTGGAGATCGAGTACACGCCCCCCGAGGACGTCTTCAACGACCAGGCCGGCCTCGCCGGGGTGGACTGCGACGTCCTCGTGCACTTCGAGGCCGAGGGCGACACGACCGGCGTGCTGGTCATCGAGACGAAGTTCACCGAGCCGGCCTTCAGCGGCTGCGGCCACCGGGCCAAGACCTGCACCGACCCCTGCCCGGCGGACGTGCAGGTGGGCGCGGACACCGCGGGCTGCCGCTACGTGAGCCGCAACGGCTACGCCTACTGGTCGCGCGCCGAGGAGACGGGCTCACTGCAGCGCTTCGAGGGCGTGCGGTCGGGCTGCCCCTTCGGCGGACCCCTCTGGCAGATCTGGGTGAACCACACCCTGGCCCACGTGCTCGCCGCCCGCAGCGGCGCGGCCCGCGCGGTGTTCGCCGTGCTGGCCCCGGCGGACAACACGCCCCTGCTCGAGGGCGGCGCCGTGGTCGATCGCTTCCGCGCGCTGGCCGCGGACCCCACGACCGTGCTGTTCATCCCGCTGGAGCGGTTCCTGGACCGCCTCGTCGCGGTCACCGAGGGCCGCAGCGCCTGGGAGCCCTGGGCCAAGCAGGTCCGCCGCCGCTACACCGTGCCCTCGGTCGCCGGCTCGGCGGCCATCGGGCGCCTGGTCGCGGGTGCGCCGGAGCGGATCACACCGGGGCACCGCCGCGTGCTGGCCTTCATGGCCACGCCGGCCTTCGGCGAGATGGTGGCCGAGCACCGCCGGGTGTGCGGCGATCGCGCGACCATCTACTTCCGCCCCACGGACAAGGGCCTGGTGCGCGTGGGTCTGCACCCCCTGGCCCCGGGCTACGTGGGCTTCCGCACGGACACGGACGACGACGGCTACCTGCTCACGGATCCCGAGACGCCGCCGACGACGGAGGAGATCACCGCCCGCCTGGCCGCGTTCGAGGCCTGGCTGCCCACGGTGCGCCGCCGCTCCGTCGAGGAGCGCGGGGTCATCCCCTGGCTGCGGCGCGCGCTGGACGGCGATCTGTCGCTGTCCGACCTGGGCCCGGGCTGGGTGTTCCTGCACCAGGAGTGGCGCTTCGTGGACGAGAAGGGCACGCCCCGCAAGTCGGACATCCTGGCCGTGCACCTGCCCACGGGGCGGCTGGGCATCATCGAGTTCAAGGCGAGCGACATGGTGCCCCCCGAGGCGCGGCTGCAGGTCCAGGCCTACGGTCGGTTCTGGCAGGCCCACGCCACCGAGCTGGCGCCGTTCTTCACCGAGATGCTGCGCGCGCTGGGCGTGGCCTACGGCAACGCCGACGCGGCCCGGGGGCGCGTGGGACCCCAGCCCGCGGCGCTGTTCGTCGGCATGGTCGGCCACGGCGGACGGGTGTCGCTGACGCCCTGCTGACGCGGTTTTGCGGATTTGTCCTGGGACAAGTCCGGCGAACCCATGACTCCACTCCCGCCGGATCGCCGCCGAACCCAGGGCCCATGGGTACGACACGGTTACGGACACGCCTCTGGTTGTTGGGCATCATCTCGGTCTCGCTGCCCGTGGCGGCGCTCGTCGGGTTCTCGGTCTGGAGACACCAGCAGACCTTGGAGACGACGACCCGCACCGTGACCGAGCTGGCCGACCAGACCGTCTCCCGCGCCGCCAGGGACGTCGTCGATCAGGCCCGGATGGCCGCCGCCCAGCTCGACCGCCAGCTCGAGCTGCAGCTGCGCGTGGCCGACGACGTCCTCGCCCGCCTCGGCGGCTACGGGTTCCAGCCCGGCACGACCGTGGCCTGGCAGGCGCGCAACCAGTTCGACCAGAGTGTCGTCCCGGTCACGCTGCCGCGGGTGCTCCTGGGGCGACGCACCTGGCTCGGCCAGGTGGCCGACCCCGCCGCGCCGGCGCCGCTCGTCGACGAGGTGAGCCGCATCACCCACGGCGTGGCGACGGTGTTCCAGCGCATGAACGCCCAGGGCGACATGCTGCGCGTGGCCACCACGGTGAAGACGACCGCCGGTCGGCGGGCCATCTCGACCTTCATCCCGGCCATGGAGCCCGGCGGGCAGCCCAATCGCACGCTGGCCGCGGTCCTGCGCGGGGAGACCTACCTGGGGCGCGCCAAGGTCGTCGACCAGTGGATGACCACGGGCTACCGGCCCCTGAAGGACACCCAGGGCGAGGTCGTGGGCATGCTCTTCGTGGGCGTGCCGCAGTCCGAGGCCCTGTCGCTCATGGCCGACGCCGTGCGGGCGATCCGCGTGGGGGCGACGGGCGGGGCCTTCGTGCTGCAGACCCGCGGGCCCGACCGCGGGCGCCTCGCCGTGGGCCGCAAGGGCGAGGCCGAGGGCGGGCTGCTGTGGGATGCCGTGGACGCCGACGGCCGGACCTACGTGCAGGAGATGATCACCGCGGCGGGCAAACTCGCGCCCGGCGAGACGGGCCTGATCCGGTTTCGCGTGGCCGCCCCGGGCGAGTCCGTGCCCCAGGTGCGATACGTGCGCTTCGCGCTGCACGCCGCGTTCGACTGGCTGATCGCCGTGGGGCTGGACGAGGAGGAGATGCTCGCCCCCGTGCGGGCGCTGGACGCGCGGCAGCGCGAGGCGTTCCGGGTGGAGCTCGGCGTGGGCCTGGGGGCGCTGCTCGCCTCGGCCGTGGCCTGGCTGCTCGTGGGCGCGGGTGTCTCCCGGCGGCTGCGCGCGGCCGCCGAGGCCATCTCGACGGACGCGGCCCGCACCACCGAGGCCGCCACGCAGGTCTCCGCCGCCGGTCAGACGCTGGCCGAGGGCGCGCAGGCGCAGTCCGCCTCGCTCGGCGAGACCTCGGGCGCCCTGGGCGACATCGCCGAGCGGGTGCGCCGCAACGCCGAGAGCGCCGCGACCGCCCAGGGCCTGGCCGGGCGCACCCGCGAGATGGCCGATCGCGGCGCCGCGGACATGGCCCGCATGATGGACACCATGGACGCGATCCACGCCTCGTCCGCCGACATCACCCAGATCATCCACACCATCGACGACGTGGCCTTCCAGACCAACCTGCTCGCGCTCAACGCGGCGGTCGAGGCCGCCCGGGCCGGTGAGGCCGGCGCGGGCTTCGCCATCGTGGCCGAGGAGGTGCGCAGCCTGGCGCAGCGCACGGCGGAGTCCTCGAGGCAGACCGCGCAGCGCGTGGCGGCCGCGGCGAAGAACAGCCAGCGGGGCGTCGAGATCTGCGGCCAGGTGGCCCAGTCCCTCTCGGAGATCGTCGACCGGGCCACCGAGGTCGACCGCCTCGTGGGCGACATCGCCGAGGCCTCGCGGGATCAGACCGAGGGCCTCGCCCAGCTGGACGTCGCCCTGCTCCGCATCGGGCAGGTCACGCAGAGCAACGCCGCCACCGCGCAGCAGTCGGCGGCCGCGGCGGACGAGCTCACCACCCAGGCCGAGCACCAGCTCCAATCCGTGCGGGCGCTCGAGGTCTTCGTGGACGGGGAGGCGGCGGCGGCCTGACCCGGTCTCAGGCTGGCTTGGCGGGACCGCCCGGAGCCGCCCCGGCGGTGACGTCGGACAGCACCAGGAACGGCGTGGGCGTGGGGATGCCCGCCGCGGCGAAGGTGCGCATCACGTCCGCCGTCGTCCGCTCCATCACGTGATCGTACTGCACCGACGGTGCCCAGACGCGCACGGCCCACTCCGAGCCATCGACGGTCATGCGCCGGATCTGCACGTCGTGGCCCTTGCCCGGGTCGCGCAGGTAGGCCCGCGCACCGACCTCTTCGAGCGCCTTGCGCACGGTGGCCTCGTTCGCCGTCGAGCCCACCACGACCACGATCTCGGCGCGCCGCAGGGGGTTGATGGTCTGGTTCTCGATGATCGCGTTGGCGACCTGGGCGTTGGGCAGGATGAAACGCCGGCCGTCCTTGGTGTCCACGGCCGTGGAGAAGAGACCGATCTCGATCACGAAGCCGTGGATGCCGCCGGCCACGACCAGGTCTCCGACCTTGAAGGGCCGGAACGTCAGCAGCATCACACCCGCCGAGAAGTTCGACAGCGTGCCCTGGAACGCCAGGCCGATGGCCAGACCCGCGGCGCCGATGATGGCGGCGAAGCTGGTCGTCTCGATGCCGAACACGCTCAGGACGGCCAGCACCGAGGCCACCAGGATGGCCCAGCGGCTCAGGTTGCCGAAGAAGACCGAGAGCGTGGCGTCGAACGAGCGGGCGCGCAGCACGCGGGTCAGCCGATCCTGGACGAGCGAGGCGACGCGGAAGGCGAGCCAGAGACCGGCCATCGCGCCCACGGTGCGCAGGGCGAACATGGCCAGGGTCGGGATCATGGAGTCGATGACGGCGTTCCAGTTCATCTGCGAGTCTCGTTCCCCTGGAGTTTGCGAAGCGCGCATCTTGGCAACGCCGACGGTTCGTCACAACCTCGTCGCATTCCCCACGAAGGATTCCGGTGCAGACATGGCCCGCAAACCCGCCGCCGACACCCCGCCCTCGCGTCCCCTCGCCGAGCGCCTCGCCGAGACGATGGCCGCCCTCGAGGCCCAGGGCAGCGAGCAGACCCGCAAGACGTTCCTGCGCCACGGCCTGAAGGGGCCGCAGTTCGGCGTCAAAGTCGCGGATCTCAAAACGATTCTGAAGACGATCAAGGGCGACCAGGCGCTCGCCCTGGCGCTTTGGGACACGGGCAACAGCGATGCCCGCTACCTCGCCGGGCTGCTGGCGGACGCGAAGAAGCTCACGCCCGAGACGCTGCAGCACTGGGCCGAGACGGCCACCTGGACGATGCAGTCCGAGTGCTCCGTCGCCTGGAACGCCTCGGAGAGCGGCCACGGCTGGGATCTGGGGCGTCGTTGGCTCGAGGACCCGCGCGAGATGGTCGCCACTGCGGGCTGGCATGCGCTCATCGGGCACCTGGCCCTCACCCCGGACGCCGACCTGGACCTGCCGGCCATCTCGGCGCTGCTCCAGAGCATCCCCGGGCGCCTGCCGACGGCGCCCAATCGGGCCCGCGCCGCCATGAACAACTTCGTGATCGGCGTCGCCGGGAGCGTGGCGCCGCTGCTCGACGAGGCCCGGGCGATGGCCGTGCGGCTCGGCCAGGTCGAGGTCGACGTGGGCGACACGAGCTGCGTGATCCCCCTGGCCACGGCCTACATCGACAAGCTGGTGGCCGGCGGGTACGTCGGGCGCAAGCGCAAGACGGTCAAGTGCTGAGCCGGCCCGTTTGACCTGCGCCACGCCGGGCCTTTACGCGTCGCCCGGCGCGGAGTAGCAAAGGGGCCTTCGGTTCTCTCCAACGCAGACCCGCGGAGCCCCTGCCATGTCCGTAAACGAGACCACCCTCGACATCGTCCTCCTGCTCGCGCTGCCCGCCTCGGGCAAGTCCGAGGTCCGCCGCTATCTCAAGTCCGTCACGCCCGAGCAGTGCCGCGCCGACTTCCACATGGGCGAGAGCGTGCAGCTCGACGACTTCCCCTACGTGCACCTGATGCGCCGCATCGACGACGAGCTCGAGGCCGGCGGCCGCGCCCGGGTCTATTTTCAGGCGGGGGACAAACCCTTCATCGATCCCCGCGACTGGGGCACGCTCATCGAGCTGGTGAACGAGGACTACGCCGATCTGGTGGCCCGCAAGGTCGCCACGACCCCCTCGGCCGCGGGCCTGCTCTTCGAGCGGCTGGACGCCGCCTCGGCCGCCGTGGGCGCGCCCCGTCGCCTCGCCGCCCTGGACGCCGGCCTGCGCGCCGCGCTCTCGGACGCGCTCGAGGCCGAGGCCCGGGCGCTGCTGGACGAGAAGCACGCGTCCTACCCGGACACGCTGCAGGGCAAGACTCTGGTCATCGAGTTCGCCCGCGGCGGCCCGGACGGCTCGAGCTTCCCGCTCCCGGCGCCCTTCGGCTACCAGTATTCGCTCGGGCGCCTGGCCGCGCCGATCCTGGAGAAGGCGTCGATCCTCTACGTGTGGGTCACGCCCGAGGAGTCGCGCCGCAAGAACTTCGCCCGCACGGATCCCAACGATCCGGGGTCCATCCTGCACCACGGCGTGCCGCTGTCCGTGATGATGAACGACTACGGCTGCGACGACATGGACCACCTCGAGGCCGTCTCGGCGAAACCCGGCACCGTCACGGTCACCGCGCACGGCCGCACGTTTCACCTGCCCGTGGGGCGGTTCGACAACCGGGTCGACAAGTCCTCGTTCCTGCGCAACGACCCGGCCGCGTGGGGCGCGGACGAGGTCGCGGCCATCCACGGCGGCCTGAAGGGCGCCCTGGATCACATCGCGCGGTTCCGCACGGGCGGCTGAGTTTCCGGCCCGGCCCGGCGCCTCAGGGCGCGCAGGCCAGGGGGTCCTGTCGGCCCGCCGCCGGGCGGACGTCCACCACGGCGTCGAAGGCCGCGGCGTCCAGGCGGATGCGGCCCTCGCCGCCGGCCCCGCCATTGCTGCCGGCCTGCCCGGCGCCGCCCGCGCCGCCGAGCGCGCTCACGGCGCCCTGGAGCCGCAGGGTCACGGCGGCCAGGTACACGGCGCCGCCGCTCCCGCCGCCGCCGCCGCCCACGTAGGCCCCGTTCACGCCGGGCTCGCCGGGGCCGCCGTCGGCGGAGATCTCGCCGCCCGGCTCGACCACGAGCAGGGGGGTCACGATGCGCAGCGCACCGCCGCCGGGGCCGCCCGCGCCGGCGATGCCGGCCTGGCCGCCGTCGTAGTTGTTGCCGCCGGCCCCGCCGCCGGAGCCGGGCACCAGCGGGTCGAGGGTGTCGTCGCCGTGGGCGTCGCCGCCGGCCGAGGCGCGGGGGCTCTGCTGGGCGATGGGCACGGGGCCGCCCACGTTGTCGTCCCACACGGTGTAGTTGCGGTCGTCCTGGCCACACCGCACGCCGTCGGCGCCGCGGGTGCCATAGCCGCCGCCGCCGCCCGAGCCGACGATCTGTTGGGGCGAGGACCAGCCGCCGCCACCGCCGCCGGGGCCCTGGCCGTGCATGCCGTTCGTGCCGCCACCGTTGGTCCACATGTCCAGGTACATGCGCGCCACGAAGCCGTTGGGCGGGCCGCCGGGCTCGCCCGCGGCGTCCAGGTCGATGCGCCCGCCGGCGTGCACCACGACCTCTTCGGACACGCGCAGGTCCAGCCGCCCGACCTCGCCGGGCTGCCGCGCGCGCACGGTCAGCACGCCGCCGGCCTGGATCTCCAGGCGCGTGAACTCGTAGGGCCGGTCGGGCTCGAGCTCGACCCGGTCGCCGACGATCAGCTCGCCGTCGCCGCCGAAACCCACGCCCAGGCGGGGCACGTCCACGGGGTCGCAGGCGAGCCCGCCCACGCCGTCGCAGGTACGCACGCCCACGGTGGCGCACACGCCGGTGCCCGCCGTGCAGCCCTCGCCCAGGCCGAGGCCCTCGTCCACCTGCCCGTCGCAGTCGTCGTCGATCTCGTCGCAGATCTCCGGCGCGCCGGGCCGGATGCTGCACACGGCGGCCCCGGCGTCGCAGACGATGATGCCCTGGGGCGGGCAGGCGGGATCGCCGCCGTCGCAGGGGCTGCCCAGGGCGAAGTCCTCGTCCACCTCGCCGTCGCAATCGTCGTCCAGGCCGTTGCACAGCTCCGGGATGGGGTCGCCGGGGGGCGTGTCACACGTCGCGGCGCCGTCGCGGCCGCAGATGGTGTGGCCCGCGCGGGCGCACTCGCCCACGCCCACGCGGCAGGGCGCGTCCAGGGCGAAGCCGTCGTCCGCCGCGCCGTCGCAGTCGTCGTCCAGGCCGTTGCAGAGCTCCTGGGCGGGCTCGCCGGGCACGGCGTTGCAGGCGTTGCCGCCGCCGGGCACGCAGACCTGCGCGCCGTCCCGCTGGCAGGCGCCCACGCCTGCGCTGCAGGGCCCGCCGAGGCCGAAGTCCTCGTCGATCACGCCGTCGCAGTCGTTGTCCACGCCGTCGCAGGCCTCGGGCGCGGGCGGCCCGGGCTGGCCCTGACAGACCACGTCGCCGTTCTCGCCGCAGACGGCCACGCCCTCGCGACCGCACGCGCCCACACCGGCCATGCAGGGCGCGTCCAGGCCCAGGTCCTCGTCGGCGACGCCGTCGCAGTCGTCGTCCAGCCCGTTGCAGCGCTCCGCGGGGCCCGTGCAGGCGCCCCACAGGCCGTCCGTGCAGGTCTGCACGCCGCCGGGGCAGGCGACCAGGTCCGCCGGCGGGCACGCGCGGCGGATGCCCTCCGAGGCGCAAGGCTGCGTGACGGCGGCGTCCGGGGCGGGGGGCTCGATGGTGGCGTCCGGCGCCGGGGGCTCGATGGCGGCGTCCGGGTCGGGGACCGCGGCGTCGGGGTCCGCGGTCGAGGCGTCGCCCGTCGGTCGGGTGTCGGCGTCCGGCGCGGGCGGCTCCGTCGACGCGTCGGGCAGGCCGAAGTCCCCCAGGCTCGGGGAGCCGCCCTCCCCCTGGGCGTCGCGTCGGGGGCCGACGGCGGCGTCCGGATCGCCCGCCGAGCCCGCGGCGTCGCAGGCGCCGAGCCCGAGGATGGCGACGAGACCGATCGGCCCCCAGGCGGCGGGCCGCTTCGAACGTGCTTTTTCGTGCATGGCCCCACTCCACCAGAAACCCGCGTTCGCGTCCGCTGGTTTCGGAGTGCTTCCGCGCGGGTCTTCGGGGACTCGCGGATGATTCCCTCGCGCCGACCTGCCGATTTCCAGGGGGCCGTCCGGGGAAACCCTTGTCCCCTGGAACTCCGAGATGCCGCCAGAAGTCTCCCCGAGACCCGTGCCTCCCCCCACCGACGAACGAATCGGTCATGGCCCGGCGTTGCTCGCCGCGTTCGCCTGGACGCTCCTGATCGGCGCCGCCGCCGGCGTGAACTACGAGAACCACCAGTGGGACGCGTTCCAGCACGCCCGCTCCGTGGCCAACGCCTACGTCGACAAGGACCTCGCCGTCCGCCGCTGGATCTCCGGGCACGGCGGGGTGTACGTGCCCCCCAGCGAGGCCACGCCACCCAACCGCTGGCTGAACGTGCCCGACCGCGACGTCGTGACCACCGGCGGCAAGACGCTGACGCTGGTGAACCCGGCCTATGCGACGCGGCAACTGCAGGAGGACTTCGCGGAGCTCCACGGCATCAAGAGCCACCTGACGGGCCTGGTGCTGAAGAACCCGGACAACGCGCCGACGCCCTGGGAGCGTCGCGCCCTGGAGCAGCTCGCCGCCGGGGCCCGCGACATCGTCGAGGAGGACCGCGAGGCCGGGCAGGCCGTGCTGCGGTTGATGCGCCCCGTGTTCATGGAGCAGGGGTGCATGAAGTGCCACGCGGACATGAACATCCCCGTGGGCGGCCTGCGCGGCGGCATCTCCACCACCCTGCCCATGCAGCCCTACCTGGCCGAGCACCAGCAGGGGCTGGTGCGCGCCGTGCTCAGCCACGTGGGCATCTGGTGCGTGGGCCTGCTCGGCATCGCCTGGAACGCCCGCCGCTACCGCGAGCGCGCCCGGGAGCGCGTCCGCGCCCTGCTCACCGCGCAGCGCGACGACCGACGCATCGTCGAGGTCCTGGCGATGAGCGAGCGCCTGGACAAGATGACCGAGCGCGAGATCATCCAGGAGGGGCTCGAGGCCGCGGTTCGCCTGACGGACAGCAAGATCGGCTTCTTCCACTTCGTCAACGAGGACCAGAACAGCATCGAGCTGGTCACCTGGTCGAAGGAGACGCTGGCGAGCTACTGCCATGCGGCCTACGACACGCACTACCCCATCGAACGGGCCGGTGTGTGGGCCGACTGCGCGCGTCTGCACCAGCCGGTCATCCACAACGACTACCCGGGCCTCGCCGTGAAACGCGGCCTGCCCGAGGGCCACGCGCCCCTGCAGCGCCTGATGAGCGTGCCGGTCATCGAGAGCGGCGCCGTGCGGGTCATCACCGGCGTGGGCAACAAGGAGCGGCTCTACGACGACGCCGACCTGCGCCTGGTGCAACTGCTGGCCAACGACGTGTGGAAGCTCGTGCAGCGCAAACGCGCCGACACGGGGCTGCGCGAGAGCGAGCACCGCCTGCGCGAGGCGCAGCGCGTGGCCAACCTGGGCAGCTGGCGGGTGGACCACGGCTCGGGCACCCACGTCTGGTCGGACCAGATGTACGCCCTGTTCGGGGTCGACGCGGCGACCTTCACGCCGACGGCGGAGAGCATCCTCGCGCTGGGGCACCCGGACGACCGCGAGGCGCTCGCGGCGGCGATGCGGCGGGCCGCGGTGGAGACGCGCCCGGCGGACCTGCGCGTGCGGATCGTGCGGCCGGACGGCGCCGTGCGCCTGATCCACCTGCGGGCGGTGGCCATCTGCTCGCCGGACGGAAACCCGACCTCGAGCGTGGGCACGGCCCACGACATCACCGACGAGACGGAGATGGAGCGGCTCAAGCAGACCAAGGCCGAGCTGACGGTGCTCTTCGAGCACACCGACCGCATGATCTGGCTGATCGACACCGAGTCCCGCCTGGTGGTGGGCAACCCGGTGTTCCACCAGATGATGGAGAGCGCCTTCGGCCACCCGGTGCACGCCGGCGACCCCCTGCCCGACCCCACACTGTCCCCGGAGCGGGCCGCGCGCTGGCGCGAGCTCTACCGCCGCGCGCTGGCCGGCGAGCAGTTCACCACCGAGATCGAGTTCGACGCGGACGCCGAGGGCCCCCGCTGGATGAGCGTGAGCTTCTTCCCCATCCTGGACGAGCTGACCGGGCGGGTCTCGGGCGTGAACGTGTCCGGACGCGACTGCACCGATCGGCGGCGCCTCGAGGAGGCGCAGCACCAGACGATGGTGCGCATGGAGCAGGTGGTGTCGCAGCTCGAGGCGCACCACCAGCGCTCGCTGCGGGTGCAGCAGCTCAACGACCTGCTCCAGTCGTGCCGGGCCGAGACGGAGGCCTACGAGGTCGTGCGCCTGCTGGCGCCCGAGATCCTCGGCGGCGGCGCCGGCAGCCTGGCGCTGGCCGCCCCGGGCGAGCGCGACCTGCAGACGGTCGCCCGCTGGGGCCAGGCGCAGTCGCGTTCGACGCCGCTCTTCGGCGTGGACGACTGCTGGGCGCTGCGGCGGGGCGAGTTCCACATCGCCCGGCGCCTCGGGGACCTGCAGTGCCGGCACTTCGAGGACGCGCCCGAACACGGCTACTTCTGCCTGGCCCTGGTGGTGCGCGGCGAGACGCTGGGCCTCCTCACGGTGGAATACGGCGCGGACCTGAGCGCCACGGCCGTGTCCGACCTGCACGACGCCGCCAAGACGGTGGCCGGGACGGTGAAGCTGGGGCTGTCCAACCTGCGGCTGCGCCTCGCGCTCGAGGAGCAGGCCGTGCACGACGCCCTGACGGGCCTGTTCAACCGCCGCTACCTGGACATGACGCTGCCCCGCGAGCTCCACCGGGCCGAACGCGCCGGCGGGCGGGTGACCCTGGCCATGCTGGACATCGACCACTTCAAGCGATTCAACGACACCCTGGGGCACGAGGCCGGCGACCTGGTGCTGCGCAGCCTGGGCGCGCTGCTGCAGCGGCGCCTGCGGCGCTCCGACACGGGCTGTCGCTACGGCGGCGAGGAGATCCTGCTCATCCTGCCGGACGTGGACGCCGAGAGCGCCTGCGACCGCCTGCGCGGGGTCTGCGACGAGATCCGGCAGATGAACCTGACCTACCGCGGCGCGACGCTGCCCCCGGTGACCGTGTCCATCGGCATCGCCAGCACGGACGCCCACGGCTACGACGCCCACAACCTGGCGCGGTGCGCGGATGAGGCGCTCTACGCCGCCAAGCAGGCCGGGCGCGACCGCATCGTCATCCGCGAGCCGTCGGCCTGACGCCGGTCAGCGGCAGGCGCCGGCGACGCAGGCAAGGCCCGAACCGCAGGGGGCGCCGTCCGGGAGCACCTCGGCCGAGCACGCGCCCGTGGCCGGCGTGCAGGCCTCGAGCGTGCAGGGGTCGGCGTCCCCGCACGCGGTCGACGCGGCCACGGTGCAGCGCCCGGCGAGGCCGCAGCCGAAGCGGCCGTCCAGATCGGCGAGCCCCTGCCACGGGGCCCGGGTGAGGCCATCGGCGAGCAGCACGTGCCCGTGGGCCACGGGGGCGCCCTCCGGCGAGCGGGTCAGGGCCGTGGCGAAGCGCCCCGGGCCCGGCACCAGCTCCTTGCCCGGCGCGGCGGCGCCCTGCGGGGTCAGGCGCAGGAGCTGGAAGTCCTGCGAGAGCAGCCAGGCGTCGTCGCGGGCGCCGAAGATCAGGCCGGCGATGCGGTCGATGCCCGGCAGGTCGCTCTGGCCCACCAGGTCCAGCGTCGGCGTGAGCGCGCGCAGGTACCACGTGATCTGCCCGCCGACGAGGTCCTGTCGCCCGCCCGCCAGGAGCACGCGGCCGTCCGCCGCCAACGCCAGGCGCTCGTAGGCGAGCGACGTGCCGTTGGGGGCGACCACGCGCTCCTCGTCCAGCAGAGCGCCCGCGGCGTCCGTGAGCAGCACCCGCGCGTCGCGCGTCCCGCCCGCGGCCTCGGAGCCCACGAACAGGAACCCCGAGGGGTGCCGGGTGAAGTCGCGGGCCTCCAGCGCCGCGCCGGCGCCGACCACCGCGTCGTTCAGCAGGACGCCGTTCGGGTCGTACTCGAGCAGGTGCGTGTCGCTCTGGGCCGCCGACGTGGCCACCACCCAGGCGCCCCCGGCATCGCGCGGCGCGACGAAGCGGCCGTTGGCGTCGCCCAGATCCGCCAGCACGCGGTCCTCGAGCACCGCACCCGCCAGGGAGAGCCGCAACAACCGGGGCCGAGGCGTGGCCGCCAGGCGGTCGAAGCGCGTCCCGATGACCAGGATCTCGCGGCCGTTCGTCGCAACGCGGGTGAAGGTCGTCGTGGCGTCCGCCTCGGCGGGCAGGGCCAGCGTCCAGAGCACGTCTCCCGTCGCCGACAGCCGATAGAAGTAGTTCACGGGGATCGGCTCGCCGACCTTCTCGCCCATGATCACCCGCGAGCCGTCGGGCAGGGCCACGGCGTCCAGGGCCGTGAGCGTGGGCAAGCCGGTGACCGGCGCGGCGAAGGTGAAGGCGTCGCCGCCGATGCACACGGCGTCGAAGCGGACCTCGACGCCGCGGCCGCCGTTGTCGCCGCCGGGGCGCGCGAAGCCGTGGCCGAGGCCGCGGGCGTCCGTCTGCAAGAGCGTGAAGCTCAGGGGGCCCGCCGGCGTCTGCAGACTCGTCGCCAGCTGTCCGTCCGTGTCGATGACCGGCGCGGCCACGCAGGTGCCGTGCGGCGCGGGGCCGCCGTCCAGGGTGGTCGAGGCGCCCGTGCCGGCGTCGATGGCGCGCAGGGCGTACTGCCCCTGACCCGCGCCGCGCCAGTGGCTGCCGCCGTTGAAGATGCGGTCGTCGCCGCCCAGGGTCAGGCCCGTGGGGCGGAAGTCGTCCCCGAGCAGTAGGGGCGCGCGGGGCACGCCCGTGTCGAAGGCCCAGACGGCGACGGCGCCGTCCACGCCGACGGCGAAGGCGCCGCCCGGGCACCACCAGTGCGACCCGCCGTTGGCGACCAGATCGTCGCAGCCGTGGGCGAGCAGGGGGGCCGTGCGGGCCGGGGCGCCCAGGGCCACGTCCGCCTGCGCGACCAGCGTGGGCCCGGCGGCCACGTCGAAGCGGGCCGCGCGGTCGCCCAGGCCCTCGTCGTCGGGCGCACCCTTGACGAGCGCGACCACGATGGGCGCGCTGCCCGTCGTCGCCGCCGCCAGGGCCGTGACCTCGCCGGCCACGGGCTCCACGGAGAGCACGGCGGGGTCCACGCCGAGCGACAGGCCGCCGACCAGCACCACGGCGCCGTCGCCGGCCAGAAGCCAGTGGGAGCCGCCGTTCTGGATGCGCTCGTCCCCCAGCGCCACGGGGGCGGCCGTGGGGGCGCTCGCCAGGTCCACGGGCAGGGGCAGGTCGTGCAGGGTCTCACCCGTCACCGGGTCGAGCACGCGCAGGGACGGCCCGGCGGCGGTGACCACGGGCCAGAGCACGCCGGCGGCGGACGAGGCCGGGGGCGCGCAAGCCAGCACGTCCGCGCCCGCGGTCCAGCGCACGCCGGCCACGGGCTCCAGGCCCACGAGGCGGCAGGCGGCGTCCGTGCGCAGCGCCAGGAAGAACAGGGCGTCCCCCGGGGCGCCGGGGGCCGCGGTCAGGCCCAGGGGCGCCTCGTCCGCGGCGTAGGCGAAGGGGGCGGGCGGGTTCGCCGCGCCGCCCAGGGAGGCCAGATCGGCGTACTCCAGGGCGCGCTCGCCGGGCGCGGCGAAGTAGCCGTACTGGGCCACCGGCGTGCGCGCGGCGCAGTCCGGCAGGGGGTCGGCGGGCGGCGGGAGGGCCGCGTCGGGGAGTGGCGCGGCGGCGTCGGGCGTGGGCTGGACCGCGGCATCCGGGGTCGGTCCGACCGCGGCGTCGGGCGTGGGCTGGACCGCGGCGTCGGGCGTGGGCTCGACCGCGGCGTCGGGCGTGGGC
>CAINDO010000474.1 GCA_903847385.1 uncultured Myxococcales bacterium | reverse complement strand
GGGCGCGGCGTCGGCCGGGGCGGGGCGGCGAGGAGCCTCCCGGGGCTCCGGGCGGCGCGGGGCCTCCCGGGGCTCGGCGGGTCCGGCGCGGCGGTCGCGGGGCGCGTTCAGGGCGGCTTGCACGGCGGCCTCGGCGAACGCGACGTCCACGCCGAGGCTCTCGGCCGTCATCTTCAGATAGAGCGACCGCTCCAGGGGGTCCTGCACGCGGCTCAGGGCCGGCGCCAGGGCACGCAGAGCGGCGGTCTGCCCGGAGGGGTCGCGCGGGTGGGCGGCGGCCACGTGGGTCACGTGGGCGGCCAGCAACGAGCCCGCAGAGTCGAGCAGGGTCTTGAAGGCGGCCTTGCCGTTCGTCTTCAGGTAGCTGTCCGGATCGTCCCCCTCGGGCAGGGCGACGGCCCGCGGCGACAGGCCCTCTTCGAGAAAGGCCAGCAGGCCGGCGAAGGTGGCCTTCTGGCCGGCGGCGTCGCCGTCCATCACGCACACCACCGACTCGCTCAGGCGCTTGAGCAGGCGGACCTGCTTGGGGGTCACGGCCGTGCCCATGGCGGCCACGGTGCCCTCGAAGCCGGCCTGCCAGGCCATCACCACGTCGATGTTGCCCTCGCACAGGATGGCGCGGCCGTCGCGCCGGGCGGCCGAGCGCGCCTGGTAGATGCCGTACAGGTGCTCGCCCTTGGTGTAGATGGGCGTCTCGGGCGAGTTGATGTACTTGGCGGTCTTGGCGTCCTTCTCCACGACGCGGCCGCCGAAGCCGACGACCTCGCCGCGCAGGTCGAGCACCGGGAACATCACGCGCTGGCGGAAGCGCAGATGGCCGCCGCCCAGGGGCATGCCGCGCTGCCACCCGCCGTCGGGCGCGATGACCAGGCCGAGCAGGGCCAGGTCGTCCAGCACGAACTCGTTCTCGCGCATCAGGGCGTCGAAGGCGGTCTTGTCGCCGCTCGCCCAGCCCAGCCGGAACGCCGCCGCCGCCGCGCGCCCCACGCGCCGGTCGCGCAGGTAGGCCCGCCCGGCGGCGCCCTCGGGTCGGAAAAGGGCGTCGCTGTAGAACGCGGCGACCTTGTCCTGGATGTGCAGGAGCCGCTCGCTCTCACTCTTCTGGCGGGCGCGGGCCTCGCGCTCGGCCGGGGACTCGGGCCGGGTGTCCGGCACGGTCACGCCGCACTCGGCCGCGAGCTGGCGGATGGCCTCGGGGTACGAGAGCGCCTGGGTCTCCATCACGTAGCGCACGGCGTCGCCGTGCACGCCGCAGCCGAAGCAGTGGTACGTGCGGCGCACCGGCGAGACGGTGAACGAGGGCGTGCGCTCGTTGTGGAACGGGCAGCAGCCCTTGAAGAGCGTCCCCGCCTTCTTGAGCGTGACCGTGCGGCCGATCAGGGCCACCAGATCGGTGCGGTCGAGCACCTCGATGCGGATTTCGTCGGGGATCAAACGAACTCCCGCCGCGCGTCGAGCCTGGAGCGTCCGGCACGGCCCGAGGGCCGCGCGGGATCAGAGGTAGTATTCCTGGCGGTCGATCCGGTGGCCCTTGAAGGCGACCTTGAACTTGTCCACCAGCTCCTTGCTCGTGCGGTGCACGGGCATCTGGATGAACGGCCGCAGGTTGCGGCGCTCCATGCCGACGTAGAACACCTCGCCGCCGCCCTTGCCCTCGGAGCTGCTGCGCCAGACCGCGCGCACGAAAGCGCGGTCGAAGTCGTCGTCCTCGGTGGGCAGCAGCGCGGCGAAGCGGTGGAGCCAGCCGATGTCGCGGTCGCGGAAGGTCGCGCGCAGGCCGGTGCGGGTGCGCTCGAAGCCCTCCTCCTCGACGAGGAGCTCCGTCAGGGCGTCCAGGGACGCGGGGTGCGCGAAGTCGATGTCCACCTCGAGGTCGAGGTTGACGTCGTCCACGTGCGTGCCCTTCAGGTCCTGGATGCGGCTGATGTTGTCGCTGATCCACTGCACGGCGCGGAAGAAGAGCTCCCACGTGTCCGGGAGGTCGAGGACCGGCGGATAGTCGGCCTCCTCCTCGTCGTAGAAGTAGTGGAAGTCGGCGGAGGGGCCGAGGTGGAACCGGCACTTCTTCTGGTTCTGCCAGGAGAAGCCGTAGAGCGCGCCGGCGGAGCGGCTCTGCATGCCCACGGCCTCCTTGACCTCTTTGTCCTCGAAGAGGTCCAGGTCGTCGGTGAAGACGTAGAAGTGGCGGTCGGCGTCGCGGACCTCGATGAGGCCCGAGGACTCGCCCTTGACCTTGAACAGGATGCTGTTCTCGTCCCAGGCGGCGGCGATGTCGTCGCCCTGGTAGTACAGCTCCCCGTCCTCCTCCGTGAACTTCAGCTTCTCTTCCTTCAGGAAGGCCCGGATGCGGGTCGACCACTCGACGAAGGTGAAATCCTTCGGATCGACGACGAAGAACTCCATGGGTCCTCTTCTCTTTGGGTGCTCGGGGTTGGCAGGGGGGGGTAGAAAAAGCGTGCCACCCTAACGGCGCGGGGCCGGGGCGTCAAGGTGGGGGCCGGACGGCGGCGTGGCGCCGGCCGGCTCAGGCGACCTGGATGTAGCCGTTCTGCAGCAGGTACAGCAGGTCCTGCCAGGTCTCCAGGTCACTGGCGGCGCTGTGGTCGAGGACGTCCGCGATGGCGCCGTGGTTGAGCACGAGCTGAAGCGTGTCCAGGGCCTCCGCCGAGAGGGCGGCGAGCCGGACCTCGAGCGGGTGGCGCAGCGCGAGACGGGCGTCCGCCGCGGGCAGGTGGGCCTCGTACTTGCGCAGCTCGTCCCACTGGCGCAGGGCCTCGATGGCCAGCTCGCGCGTGGCGAGGGCGATCTCGGGCTCGGCGTCCGGCAGGGCGGCCTGGGTGTCCAGGCGGAACGCGCCCGCGGGCCAGGTCAGCACGCGGAACACGGCCTTGGTGCCGTCGATGGGCAGCGGGCCCGCGGCGCCGGCGCGCCGGATCGTGGCGTGGTAGAGCTTGCCGTCGCGAATGTTCAGCCGCGCCTCGGTGCCGTCGTCCGCCGTGACCACCAGCACACCCGTGCGGCGGTTGATGTGGAACAACTCGACGAGATCCGTCAGGCCGACGTCGTCGTCCGGGAACCGGCCGGACATGCCCTGGGCGATGTCCCGCGTGGGCGCGGGCTCCGGTGGCGGGGGCACGGGCACCAGCGAGCCGGGGGGCTGGCTGATGGTCTGCGTGCGCAGCGCCGGCGGGGGCGGGACGATGGTGGGCTTCTGCGGTGCGGCCTGGGCGCCCGGCTGGGGGCCGAGCTTGAGCACCGGCATCGCCGCCTCGGTCCGGTTGATGTCCGCCGCGGGGGGGCGCGCCGCGGGGAGGCCCGGCTGCGAGGGCGGGCCCATCGTCTGCACGACGCTGGCCAGCTCGCGCGTGGCCGCGGCGCCGCCCGGCTGCGACCGGTCCGTCTCGACGACCTCCATGATGGAGGTGCCGATGAGGACCTTGTCGCCGGGCTTGAGGCGTACCAGGGTGATCCGCTCGCCGTTGACGAACGTGCCGTTGGTGCTCTTCAGGTCCTGCAGCACGATCTGGCCGTGCAGCGTGGCGATCTTGGCGTGGCGCCGCGAGACCATGTCCTCGTCGAGGACCATGTCGTACTCGCTGCCGCGGCCGATCGTGAACTCACGGTTCGGACGCAAGGGGAACTCGCCGCCTTTGAAGCGGCCAGCTGTGAAGCGAAGGGCGTAGTAGCCGGAACCGGCCAAGCTCGAGCCTCCTGGCACCGCCCGCCGGCGGCACGGAAAAGCGCGGAAATGCGTACCATGGGCCTGCCGCATGGGCAAGCTTGCTTGCCGCTCGCGCGCCGGTTCGTGTAGGCACGGGGGATGCACGCCCGCACGTTCGCCCTCTCCCTCGGTTTGACGCTGCTCTCGACCGCGGCTCCGGCCGCGCCGGCCGAAGACGCCATGGTTCGCCGGATCATCGATCTGGAGGACGCGCGGCCCCCCGGTGGCGGCGAGCTGGTTGCGCTGAGCCGGGCGCCGCACGCGGAGGCGATCCGGCGTCGGGCGACGCTGGCCCTCGCGCGCCTGACCGACCCGACGGTGGCCCCGGCGCTGTTCGACGCCCTGGAGACGGACGCCTCGCCGGCCGTTCAGGCCGAGGCCGGCTTCGGCCTGGGGCTGCTCGAGGGCGTGGATACGGCGCGGCTGCGCAAGGCGCTGGCGGCCGGTCGGGCGCCCGAGGCGGTGCTGGGTGCGCTCGGGCGGCAGGGCGGCGCGGCGGACGTGCCGGCGCTGGTCGAAGCGCTCTCGGGGCGCCACGCGCGGGCCGCCTGGATCGCGCTGGGCCTGATTGCGCGGCGGCAGGAGGGCCGGCTGGACGCGTTCCCGGACGCGGCGCTGACGACCGGACCCGGCGCGAAGGACGCGTTCGGGCTGGCCTATCTATTGATGCGCGCGACCCGATGGGAGGAGGGCCGGGTGCTGCCGACGGCGCGGCGCCTGCTCGAGCACGCCGATCCCGAGGTGCGCGCGATGGCCTGCCGCGCGCTCGCCGGGCGGCCCGGGGCGAACGGGGACCTCGTGCTGCGCGCGGCGCTGGACGCGGACGCGCGCGTTCGCGTGGAGGCCATCCGGGCGCTCTCGCGGTCCAAGGCCGCCGCGCCGCTGACGAGCCGCCTGGAGGTGCTCGCCGAGGCGCTGGTGGCCCCCGAGGCCCTCGCCGGCCCGGACCTGCACCCGTGGCTCGAGACCCTGGAGGCTGGCCTGGGCCTGCCGGATACGCCGGCGCTCACCGCGGCGGCGGAGCTGGTCCACGCGGCCACGGGCGCGCCGGTCGTGCCGGGGCGTGCGCCGGGCGTTTCGCTGGGCCTCTCCCACCTGCGCTGCCGGGCCGCGGCGCTGCTCGACCGGGCGCACGGCGCGCTGCGGCACCTGCCGGTCTGCGCCTCGCCGGAGCTGCCGGCCTTCGTGCGCGAGGGCCTCACCGCCCCCGTGCTCGCCCGACTGCCCGAGGCGGGTCGCGAGGCCGCCGTGGACGCGTTCCTGGCCGGCGCCAGCGCTGCGGGTCGGGCGGCGTTCTACGCGGGCGTCGACCCGGACTCGCCGCCGGCGTGGCGGGCGCGCGTGCGGTCGGCCCTGGCCGCGACGGATCCGGCGGAGCTCGCCGAGGCGGCGGGCGCGGCGGCTCGCCTGGCG
>CAINDO010000473.1 GCA_903847385.1 uncultured Myxococcales bacterium | reverse complement strand
CGGCCCCGGCGTTGGGCCGGGCGCCGGCGGCCACGCCGGGCTCGGCCGTGTCCACGGCCTCCATGCTCACGTGGTACTTCACGCGCTCCTCGGGGCGCACGGCCACGAGATCGATCCGCAGCTCCTTGGGCGCGTGGCCGGGCAACTCCAGGTACACGGCCTGCGTGTCCCGGGGGAGCGTGACGCGGAGCGGCGTCTGGCCGAGCTGGCGCAGCACGGTGCGCACACGCGCGCCCGGGGGCGTGCTCTCGATCTCCACGGGCACGTCCGTCGCCGGCGCCGCCGTGATCGCGGCGGAGACCACGGCCGGCGACAGCGCGGGGGCGGCCGCCGCCGGGGGCGCGTCCGGGTTGGCCCGCAGCGCCCACCAAAGACCCACGCCGAACAGCAGCCCACCCACACCCAGGCCGACGGCCAGGCGGTGCTGGCGACTCGGCGCCGGCACGGGCAGCTCCACGGTGGGCGGCGGCGCCAGCGTCGGCAGCGCCCGCTGCGTCACGGTGCTGCGCGCCGAGGGCACGCCGGGCAGCGAGGGCGGCCCGCTGAGCGAGTCCTCGTCGGACAGCAGGCCCAGACCGCGCCGGACCTCACGCAGCGCCGCGCGCATCTCGTTGGCGCTCGCGAAGCGGTCGTCCGGATCCTTGGCCAGCGCGCGCATGACCACGGCCTCGATGGCCGCGGGGATCTCCAGATCGGGCCGGGCCACGCGGAAAAGCATCGGCGGCTCGGTCAGGTGCATGCGGAACAGCTCGTGCGTCTCTTTGCCCTCGAAGGGCAGGCGCGCGGCCAGCATGCGATACATCACCACACCCAGCGAATACAGGTCCGTGCGGGCGTCCACCCGCCCCATGGCCACCTGCTCGGGGGCCATGTAGTGCGGCGTGCCGCACACCTGCCGCTGGTGCGTGACCTCGGAGCTGAGGTTGTGCAGGCCGTCTTCGCTCTGATCGTCCGCGTCGTCGCCCTCGAAGGCCTTGGCGATGCCGAAGTCCAGCACCTTGACGAAGTCGTTCTCCTCGCCGTGCTCGGAGAGCAGGAACAGATTTCCGGGTTTGAGATCGCGGTGGACGATGTGTTTGCGGTGCGCGTGGTCCAGCGCCCGCAGCACCTGCTCGCCGATGCGCAACACACGCTCCGGTGCCATCGCACCCTCGCGCTTCAGCGCCTGGTGCATCGACACACCCTCGAGCAGCTCCATCACCAGGAACAGACCGCCGGCGGGGGTCTGTCCGTAGTCGTGCACGATGGTGATGTGCGGATGGCTCAGGTTCGAGGCCAGGCGCGCGCCCCGGGCGAATCGCTCCGCGGCGGAGGCGTGGGTCGGCGGCAGCAGCTTGAGCGCCACATTGCGGTGCGTGGCCGCGTGCCAGGCCATCCACACCGTGCTGTTCATGCCGCCCACACCCAGCAGGCGCCGCAGCTCATAGCGGTCGGCGACGACCTGACCGGCCAGGTCGTCCACCGTGGCCTTGCCGTGTTGCGGGCAGCGCCGGACGTCGTCTCCGAAGCGCTCGAAACACTTGGGGCAGATCCGCGGCACCGGGACTACTGGCCGCCCGAGGCCGGCGCCGGCGGCTGATACACACCGGCGGCGGTGAAGATGACCCCGGCGGACACGATCTTCTGGGATGCGGCGTCCACGCGCCAGCCCTCGATGTCCGCCGGCGCCTCGCCGGTGTTCACGTTGAAGTCCAGGGGCCCCGACGCGCCCTCGAAGTCGATGCCGTTGGCGGCGTTCACGCGCAGCGCCTGCACGCCCGCCTGGAAGTCCGCCGTGCCGACGCGGACCGCCTCGGCGTCCCGCCGGGCCATGCGCTTGAGCTGCGCGGCGATGCCCGGGCCCGTGGGCACGGCGTCCCGCCCGAGGCCGGCGATGGCCAGGGCCAAGAGATACGTGGCGTCGTAGGCCTGCGCGTTGAAGATGCTCGGGGCCAGGCCCCAGCGACCGCGGTAGCTGGTCGAGAAGATGCTGTAGTTCGGGTTGTCCGGCGACGCCGGCGCGGTGCCGAACATCTCGGCCAGGATCTGACGGCTCTCGACCTCGGAGACCAGCGGCGGCTCCTTCATGCCGTCCGTCAGGATGAACCGCTTCGAGGTCAGGCGCGCCTCGCCGGCGGCCAGGTTCAGGAACTCCACGCCGTCCTCGAGGAAACCGATGAGCACGGTGACCTCGGGCTGGAACGCCGCGAGATCCTCGAGCGCCCGGGCCTGATCGGCGCCGAGCGTGGCGTCGTCGTACGAGGCCGCCAGGTAGTGCGCCTCGTCGCAGACGCCGCCCGCGCAGAAGCTGTCCTGGATGACCTTGCGGAAGGCGTCGCCGTAGGCGTCGCGCCGGTGGACGACGGCGATCTTCGTGACGCTGTTGGCCTTCAGGTACCCGACGATCGCGCTGCCCTGGAGGTCGTCGCTGGGCGGCGTGCGCCACACCAGGCCGTCGTCCGCCAGGTTGGTGATGGCCGGCGACGTGGCCGAGGGGCTGATGAGGACGACCTTGGCGTCGTGCGCCACGGTGTTGAAGACCTCGATGAGCGTGGAGCTCGAGCCGGGGCCGACCACGGCGGGCACGTGCCCCACCTCGACGAGGTGCGCCATGGCGTTCTCGGCGATGTCGTTGCCGCTCGTGCCGTCGTCGCAGGCGAGCACGGCCAGCTTGCGGCCATCGATGCCGCCGATCTGGTTGAGCTCCTCGACCGCCAGGACGATGGCCTGCTCGACGGGGCGACCCGTGGCGGAGAGCCCGCCCGTGCGGGGCGTGAGCGCGCCGATGAGCAGCGCCTTTCCGCTGCGGACCTCGGCCTCCGTGGCGCCGACGAGCTGCGGGCACAGGTCGTTGACCAGAGGCAGATCTGCCGCCGCGTCCACGGCGGCGTCCCCGCCCTCGGTGGCGGGCACGCAGTACTTGCTCTCGCAGACCTTGCCCGCCGCGCAGTCGCCGCTGACGCTGCACTCGTCGTCGAAGTCCAGCGCCAGGGAGCAGCCGGCCAGGGCCGCGACCAGGGCGAGACCGCCGGTCGCCGGCGATGGGGTGACGCGGCGGCTCACAGCGCGCCCCCGACAAAGACGGCGAGGCCGCCCGGCAGGGGCGAGAAGCCGACCTCGGGCTCGGAGTCGGCCGCGGGGGCCGCTTTGGGGGCCGCGTCCCCGCCGCCCGTGAGCAGGAGCACGAGGCCCACGCCGGCGAGGGCCACGCCGCCGCCCATCAGCAGGTCGCCCGCCAGGGCCTCGCTGCGGCCCAGGGACTGCATGTTCTTCTTGTCGCCCACGGTCTCGGCCTTCGCGTACTTGTCCTCGGCCGACG
This sequence comes from uncultured Myxococcales bacterium, assembly GCA_903847385.1. Classification (GTDB taxonomy): domain Bacteria; phylum Myxococcota_A; class Bradymonadia; order UBA7976; family UBA1532; genus CAINDO01. Next base: position 1,521 of record CAINDO010000473.1, on the reverse strand, counting down.
CGGCCAGCACGCCGAGGGCCACGCCGCCGACGAGGGCCGCGCCGCCGATGCCCAGCATGGTGTAGGCGGCGATCTTGCGGCCCGAGGTCGCGCCCTCGCCGCCCGCGGGCGCCGGGGCGACGTTCGCCGTGGACTCCGGCTCGGGGTTCGCGGCGGGTCGGCTCGCCGGCGCCGGTGCGGGCTCGACGGGCACCGGCTCCGCCGCCGCGGTGCTCTTCAGCGCCTTGATGCGGGCGGTGGCGCGCTCGACGGCCGCCGGATCGGCGTCGTCCGCCACGATGTAGCGGCGGTAGAAGTCGATGGCCAGCCCGCTCTCGTTGAGCTTGCGGTCGTAGATGACCGCGACGTTGTACAAAAAACCCGCCGAGGGGCTCTGGCGGTAGGCCTTCAGGTACGAGGCCACGGCCTGCTCGAAGCGCCCCTGGTCGTAGTGGCCGCGGGCCTCCTTGGCCAGGGCGTCGGCGGACTCGGTCTCGGCCGACTGCGCCCGCGCCGGCGTCGGTGCGGCGCCGACGGGCAGGAGCGCGAGGGCGAGGGGCAAGGCCAAGTCTGTAGGGCGCGGACAGCGCATCGGATCGACACCCTTCGAGCGCAGAAACCTCGGCATCCTATCACCGTTGGGGGGACACCGACATCTTTCGGCCGCCGGTCGGCAACGGGGAGCGCGCCGCGGGAATCTCTGGTACCGTTCGCGCCGTTTTTTCGCGGTGGCCCGCCGCCGCAAAGCGCGTTCCCCGGAGGTTCCTGCCCCATGACCATGTCTCCAGCCCGCGCGCGCCGCCGCGGCCGTCCCCTCGCCCTGGCCCTCGCCGCCTTCCTGTCCCTGGCCGCCGGCGCCGCCGTCGCGCAGGGCCCCGCCCCGGCGGCCGGCTCCATCTCCGCGACGGACGCGTCCACGCGCTCCCAGCAGATCGCCGACGTCCTCCGCAGCCCCTTCTGCCCGGGCAAGACCCTTTTGACCTGCACCAGCGGCCAGGCCTTCACCGCGCGGCAGGAGATCCGCGATCGTCTGGTCGCCGGCGAGCCCGAAGAGTCCATCATCGAGGACTTCAAGACCCGCTACGGCGACAACATCGTCAACCCGCCGCAGCCCTGGTATGCGGTGGTCAGCCCCTTCATCCCGGCCCTGGTCGGCGTGCTCGTGCTCGCCGTCGTGACCTGGCGCTGGCGCAAGGGCAAGGGGGACGCCGCCCCGGCCAGCCCCGAGCCCGAGGCCGGCGGCGCCGACGCCGAACGCCTCGCCCGCCTGCGCCGCCAGGTCTCGGCCGAGGACGACTGAGCCGACGCTCCCCTCTCCGCTCCCCGAAAGGTCGATTCCATGCCCATGTCGCTCCCGCTCCGCTCCGCCGCTCCCACCGTGGTCACGCTGCTCGCCGCGCTCGCGCTCGGCGCCTGCGCCGAGAAGCCCGCCGACCCCGGCACCGCGGCCGCCACCCCCGCCGGCGCGCCCGGCAAGGTCAACGGCCCCGCCGTGGCCCCCGAGCAGCCCGCCCGCATCGTCGGCGGCGCCAACGGCCAGGG
>CAINDO010000472.1 GCA_903847385.1 uncultured Myxococcales bacterium | reverse complement strand
TGGAGCTCGACCCCGCCGACGACGACGCCCGGTGGAACCTCGAGGTCGCCTACTTCAAGCAGCACCCGCCCTGCCGGATGCGCGACGACGACCACGAGCCCGACGACTCCGCCGGGGACGCCAAACCCTACGACCCGCAGAAGGGCCAGAAACGGGTGCTCTGCGGCGCCAACGAGGACTGGTACGCGCTGGAATTGCCCGCCGGCACGCTGGTCCAGGTCCAGGTGAAGGGCAAGGTCACGCCGACCGAGGACGACGACGACACCCGCGAGGTCGCGCTCGCGCTGTACGCGCCCAGCCAGCCCGCGGAGCCCTACAAACGCGTCGTGCTGAAGGACGACGGCGGTGGCAGCGGCAGCCTCACCGTCAAGCGCCTGCCCGAGGCCGGCACGTGGCGGTTCCAGCTCTCCGGCCCCGGCCGCGCCGAGGTCGGCTATGACGTGAGCGTGGCCGCCGTGCCCCCCTGCCCCGTGCCCGGCGCGGACGGCACCCTGCCCCCCGGCGCCCCCGGGGACGACGACGCCGAGCCGAACAACGACGCGATGGCGGCCACGGAGCTCAAGGACGGCGAGCGGCCGAACCTGAAGGCCTGCCCGGGCAACCCGGACTGGTTCCTCGTGACCGTGCCCCCCAAGGAGGCGCGGAGCGTGACCGTGAAACACAGCCCCGAGGACGGCCCCCTGGTCGCCGAGGTCGTGGATCCCACGGGCGTCGCGCTCTCCCCGGCCGGAGCGGGCATCACCGTGCCCGCCGCCGAGACGGAGCAGAAGGTCCTGGTGCGGGTGAACACGGCCACCGAGGCCGAGAACCTGTACACCATCGAGGTCAAGAAGCCCGAAGACGGCGACGACGACCAGGACAAGCAGGACAAACAGGACCAGGACGAGCAGGACAAGCAGGACAAACAGGACCAGGACAAGCAGGACAAGCAGGACCAGCCGAAGCCGGCCCCGGGCTCCCAGCCGCAGTCCATGAACCAGGTCGACCCGCAGAAACTGATCGACGAACTCGATAAAAACGAGCAGAACCCACAACTGCAGAAGCTGCTGAAGAATCTCCCGGCCGTGCCCCAAATGGAGGACTACTGACAGCCGATGCGTTGGGTTGCGGCGCTCATCGTGGGGTGGCTGGTCTGCCTGCCCGCGGCCGGCTGGGCCCGGTCCACCATCGAGGCCCGGGTCGACCGCAATACGGTCGGCCTGGAGGGCAACGTGCGCCTGCAGGTCGAGGTGCAAACCGACCTGCGCGACGGTGACCGGCCCGGGCAGCTCACGGCCCCACCACTGGGCGACTGGGAAGTCGTCACCCAGATGCAGCAGCAGAGTTTCATCAACAGCGCGTCCTCGCAGGTGCTGACGCTCATCCTTCGACCCACGCGCCCGGGCAAGCTGACCATCGGGCCGTTCGTGCTGGACGCGGACGGCAAGCGCCTGAAGACGAAGCCGCTCCCGATCACGGTGACCGGGCAGGCCGCGCCGCCGGCCCCCGCGCCCCCGCCGACGCCGGGCATCGTGGACCTTACGGGCGGCGATCCGGGCCTCTCCAGCCGGCCGCAGCTCGACCAGGCGCCTGACCGCCAGGCCTTCCTGGTCTGGGACGTGGACAAGCAGAACGTCTGGCTCGGTGAGCAGGTCCACGCGCGGCTGTCGCTCTACGTCAACCGCGGGCTCGCCGTGGTGGACCCGAACCTGCGCAGCTTCAGCACCGAGGGGTTCTGGTCGGAGCCTTTGCCGCAGACGCGGCCCGAGGCCGAGCAGGTCGTGGTCGGGCGGGATGTCTTCATCCGCAACACGGTGAGCCACTACCGGCTGTTTCCGCTGCGCTCCGGCGCCGTGAAGCTGCCGGCGGTGCACGCCGATCTGGTGCTCGGTGATCGCTCGCTCTTCGGTGGCCGGCGCACCAAGCAGCCCCGGGACGCCGCCGCCCTGACGCTCGACGTGCGGCCGCTGCCCACGCAGGGTCAGCCCCCGGGCTTCGCCGGCCCCGCCGTGGGCCGGGTCACGCTCCAGGCCACCGTGGACCGCGCGCAGGTGCGCGCCGAGAACGGCGTGCAGCTCACGATCACCACCACCGTCGACGGCCTGATCGGCAACGTCCCCGAGCCGAAGCTCGAGGCCCCGGACTGGCACGTCTACCCGCCGACGCACGACACGCAGACGCAGACCCGCGGCCGCAGCGTCGTGGGCGTGCGGGTGTCGCGCATGCTGCTCAAGCCCCTGAAGACGGGCACGCTGACGATTCCGGCCCTCTCGCTGCCCTACTTCGACCCCGGGTCGGGGGCCTACGCGACCGCGACGACGCAGCCCCAGACGGTGGACGTGATCGGCACGGTGACCGACCCGGCGGCGGCCAGCGCGCCCGCCGGCACCGCGACGGGCCCGAGCAGCGCGCCGGGCAGCCTCTCCGGCGCCTCGGGGGACGACGCCCCCACCCTGAGGACCATCCGCACGCAGAGCCGCCTGGAGCCCTCGAGCGGGCCGCCGTGGCTGCACCCGCTGTTCCCCGTGGCGGTGATCTTCCCGCCCCTGCTCTGGCTGGGTCTTCTGGGCCTTCAGCGGTGGCGCGCGCACGACGCCGCCGGCGCCGAGGGCCGCGCCGTTCGCCGGGCCGGCGCGGACGCACGGCGGGCGATGGAGAAGCTCGTCGAGGGGCAGCCCCCGCGCGAGGCCTTCGCCGAGCTGTCGCGGCTGCTGATCGGCTTCCTGGAGACGCGCCTGGGCCTGGCCCTGCGCGGGACCACCACGGATGTGCTGCGTCGCCGCCTGCTGGACGCCGACCTGCCCGCCGACCTGGTCGCGGGCATCACGCAGGAGCTCGAGACCTGCGACTTCTCGCGCTTCAGCCCCGGCGACCTGCGCCTGGGCGAGCTGCAGGAGGCCGTCCGCCGCGCCACGGAGCTGGTCGCCCGCGTCGACCAGCGGGGAGGCACGCCATGAAGCGTCTGCTCGCCACGGGGATGCTGGCCGCCGCGCTGCCGCTCTGCACGGCGCTCGGCGCCGGCGCGCACGCCGCCGAGGCCCCGGCCCCCGAAGCCTTCGAGAAGGCCAACGCCGCCTTCGCCGCGGGCCGATACGACGAGGCCGCCGCCGCCTACCGCGCGCTGGCCGACGCGACCCCGCGGGTCGACCTGTACTTCAACCTGGGCACCGCCGAGGCCCACGCCGGGCGGCTCGGGCCCGCCGTCTGGGCGTTCGAGCAAGCCCTCGTGCTCGACCCCGCCGACGACGACGCCCGCCACAACCTGGAGTCCGTGCGCCAGTCGGCCCTGCACCGCGGCCTCTCCGCCAGCGGCGGCGATCTGCGCTTCATCCTGCCCGGGGACGATGACGTGGGCACGGGGCTGCTCACCGCCCTGACGCCGACGACGGCGACCTTCGGCTTCGTCGGCTTCTGGGGCGCGATGTTCGGCCTGATGATCGCCGTCCGCAGCGGGCGGCGGCGCGGCCTGGAGGACACCCGCCAGACGGTGCTCACCCTGGGTGCGGTGACCGCGGCCCTGGGTGCCCTCGCCTTCGGCGCGCTCCTCGCGGGGCGCATCCTGATCGTGCGCGAGGCGACGTACGGCATCGTCGTGGCCGAGAAGGGCCAGGTGCAGGCCGGCCCCGGTGAACAGTACCGGCCCGTGGCCCGCGTGATGGCCGGGGTCAAGCTGCGCCTGCGCGGCGAGGACACCGACTGGTACCACGTGGTGCTGCCCGACGGCGGCACCGGCTGGGTCAAGCGCGAAGAGATCGCCCGCCTGCGGGGCGGCTGACCGCCGGTTCAGCCGTTCCGGCGACGACGCCGGACGGCCACGCCGAAGCCGGCGAGCGCGAGCAGGGCCCAGGGCTCCGCGCCGCCACCCCGCACGGTACAGGCGTCGCAGCCGCTGGCCTTGGAGGTGCCGTCGCCGCCGTTGGTGAAGCCGCCGTCCGGCAGGGGCGCGACCAGCATGTCCGGGGTGCTCGGGGGCAGGCCACCGCTGCCGCCCCCGCCACCACCACCGCCGGCGCCACCGCCGCCGTTGCCCGGCTCGTCCGGGTTGATGCCCGGGCGATCTTCCGGGGCCACGCTGAGGCACTGGGGCACGTTGCCCGGGCCGATGCCGCAGACCTGGCCGGGCGGGCAGGACACGCCGGAGCAGTCGTCGTAGATGCAGGTGCCATCCACGCAGCGCATCTCGGCCTCGCAGGCGATGCCGGCGCAGGGGTCGTTCACGCACGCGCCGGCGCGGCAGGCCAGACCGTCGGCGCACTCCACGCCGCCGCACTCGTCGGGCACGCAGAAGCCGTCCTGGCAGTTCTCGTAGAGCGGGCAGGAGACCTGGGCGCAAGACGGGATGCACTGGCCCTCGCGGCAGAACTGACCCGAGGGGCAGTTCGCGGCCACGCAGGGGTCCGGCACGCACTCCAGGCCGTCGCAGATGGAGCCCTCCGGGCAGCCCGTGGCGACGCAGTTGTTGGGCACGCACTCGCCCATCCAGCAACGGTTGGCCGGATCGGGGCAGTCGACGCCCTCGCAGGGGTCCTCACACATGATGGTGTCGACGTTGCAGAGCTGCCCGAACTCGCACTCGACGCCCACGCAGGGCTCGAGGCAGAGGTTGACCTCGGGCATGCAGTACTCGCCGGCGTTGACGCACTCGTTGCCGTTGCAGTTCTGCCGGCACTCGCCCTCGAAACACGTCTGGTTCTCGGGGCAGAGCACGGGGTCGCCGTTCTCGTCCGTCTGGCCGTCGCAGTCGTTGTCGCGACCGTCGCAGACCTCCACGGGCGTCTCGCCGCAAGTGCCGCAGGCGTTGAGCAGCCCGTCGTCCAGGGTGCCGTTGCAGTCGTTGTCCTGGCGGTCGCAGACCTCGGCCTGGGGCTGCTGGTCGGGCAGGCAGACCACCTGGCCGTCGAGGCAGGCGAGCTCGCCGCGGGCGCAGATGCCCGGCTGACCCGTGGCGCAGGGCCCCGGCTCGATGGGGTCCTGCCCGTCGGAGCCGTTGTCCACGTTGCCGTCGCAGTCGTTGTCCCGGCCGTCGCACAGGTCGGGCATGCCGTCCGGCGCGCAGGTCAGGTCGTCGCAGGCATCGCCCACGCCGTCGGCGTCCGAGTCCAGCTGGTCGCGGTTGGGCTCGTTGAGGCAGTTGTCGCAGGCATCGCCGACGCCGTCGCCGTCGCGATCGGCCTGGTCGGGGTTGGGCACGTCCGGGCAGTTGTCGTCCGTGCTGCAGAGGCCGTCCTCGTCGTCGTCGACGATGCACACGCCGCCGAGCGAGCGCTCCAGCACCAGGATGGCGTAGGCCGTGTCCGCGTAAAGATTCCAGCCGCCGGGGCCGCCGCTGCCGTCACCCCAACGCCCGTCCCCGCCCTGGATGCTGATGAGCCACCAGGCGAAGTCGAAGTACCAGCGGCGCGTCTCCTCGGGGTAGCCCTTCGACGCCGGGTCGAGCTGCCCGCCGATGGCGTCGGAGAACAGGAACGCGCCCGAGTTGTCGTTGGCCGTGACCTCGAGCGCCTTGCTGGCGGCCCAAAGGTAGTAGTACTGGCTGGGCCAGCCGTTGACCTGGACCATGCCGTCGAAGCGGTAATTGTTCGAGAGCCACTGCAGGGCCGACTGCACGCGCGGCTCGCCCGTGGGCAGGCCGGCGAGCCGGTAGGTCCAGATGCCCGACGAGGTCATGGGCGAGGTCGAGGGGTAGCCGCCACCGCCGCGGTACATGTGGCCGCCGTCGCCGTTCTTGGCGTTGCTCACGAACCCGACCGCCCGGGCGAGCGTGTTGCCGGCGTTGGGGTCGATGGCCGAGGCCGCGGACAGGCCGGCCATGGCGAACTGCGTGGTCGAGAGGTCGCCGTCGTCCTCGGGCGAGGTGTAGTTCCAGCCGCCCTGGTTGGCGCCGAAGTTGCCCTGGTTGGCCTTGAGCGCCTGTACGGCGTTGGCCACGGCCTGCGCGACGCCGATGCCGACGCCGACGTCGTCCGGTCCGCCCGAGGCCAGGTACAGGCTCGCCGCCATCAGGCAGTTGCCCGTCTTGTACGACTCGGAGCCGCCCCCGCGGAACCCGGCGATGTTGGAGATGCAGTAACCGACGCCGCGGCGGACGCGGTCCTGGTCGCCGGCGTCCATGCCGCCGTACCCGACGGCCGGCGCGTTCCAGTCGGCGCTGGAGTGTTTCTCCAGCAGGCACAGCATGGCCAGGCCGGTGGTGCCGCCGCCCTCGCTGTCCTGCATGCCGCCGTCCGCCCCCTGGTGGGCGCGGATGAACCCGAGGCCTCGATCGATCGCGTCGTTCACCGCCTGCCCGAAGGGCGTCAGGTTGGCGTGGGCCAGGCTCGGCAGGCAGGCGCCGCCGAGGGTGAGGGCGAGCGTCAGGGCGCGGGGATTGCGGGGCAGTCTGGGCATGGAACCCTCCATCGAGGACAAACGACAGGCGCGGACGGGGACATCGGAAAATCTACGAGGTATCCCATCAGAATGCCAACGCGGCGCGCTGCCTGGCAAGGGGACGCCCGTGGGCTCAGGCGCGGGGCCGACGCCGGCGCCGCACGGCCACGCCGCAGCCGGCGAGCAGGAGCAGCGCCCAGGGCTCGCTGCCCCCGCCACGCACGGTGCAGGCGTCACAGCCGCTGGACTTCACGCCGTCGTCACCCTTCGAGGCGAAGCCGCCATCGGGCAGGGCCGCCACGGTCATGTCCGGGGTGCTGGGGGGCAGGGCGCCGTTGCCACCGGTGCCGTCGTCGCCGCCGCCGCCCGCGCCGCCCGCCCCGGCGTTCGGGTCGATGCCGGGGCGGTCCTCCGGCGCCACGCTGAAGCACTGGGGCACGTTGCCCGGGCCGATGCCGCAGATCTGCCCGGGGGGGCAGGCGACGCCGGAGCAGTCGTCGTAGATGCAGGTGCCATCGACGCAGCGCATCTCGGCCTCGCAGGCGATGCCGGCGCAGGGGTCGTTCACGCACGAGCCGGCGCGGCAGGCCAGGCCGTCGGCGCACTCGACGCCCGCGCAGGGCTCCGGCACGCAGAAGCCGTCCTGGCAGTTCTCGTACAGCGGGCAGGAGACCTGCGCGCAGGACGGGATGCACTGGCCTTCGCGGCAGAACTGATCCGAGGGGCAGTTCGCGGCGGCGCAGGGATCGGGCACGCACTCCAGCCCGTCGCAGATCGAGCCCTCGGCGCAGCCCGTGGAGATGCAGTTGTCGGGCACGCACTCGCCCATCCAGCAACGGTCCGCGGGGTCCGGGCACTGCACGTCCGCGCAGGGGTCCTCGCACATCACGGTGTCGATGTTGCACAGCTGCCCGAACGCGCACTCGACGCCCACGCAGGGCTCGAGGCAGAGGTTCACCGAGGGCATGCAGTACTCGCCGGCGTTGACGCACTCGTTGCCGTTGCAGTTCTGCCGGCACTCGCCCTCGAAGCAGGTCTGGTTCTCCGGGCACAGCACGGGATCGCCGTTCTCGTCGACCTGGCCGTCGCAGTCGTTGTCGATGCCGTCGCAGACCTCCACCGGCGTCTCGCCGCAGGTGCCGCAGGCGTTGAGCAGCCCGTCGTCCAGGGTGCCGTTGCAGTCGTTGTCCTGGCGGTCGCAAACCTCGGCCTGGGGCTGCTGGTCGGGCAGGCAGACCACCTGGCCGTCGAGGCAGGCGAGCTCGCCGCGGGCGCAGATGCCCGGCTGGCCCGTGGCGCACTGTCCGGCCTCGACCGGGTCCTGCCCGTTCGAGCCGTTGTCCACGTTGCCGTCGCAGTCGTTGTCCCGGCCGTCGCACAGGTCGGGCATGCCGTCCGGCGCGCAGGTCAGATCGTCGCAGGCGTCGCCCACGCCGTCGCCGTCCGAGTCCACCTGGTCGCGGTTGGGCTCGTTGAGGCAGTTGTCACAGGCGTCACCCACGCCGTCGCCGTCGCGGTCGGCCTGGTCGGGGTTGGGCACGTCCGGACAGTTGTCGTCGGTGCTGCAGAGGCCGTCCTCGTCGTCGTCGACGATGCACACGCCGCCCAGCGAGCGCTCCAGCACCAGAATCGCGTAGGCCGTGTCGGCGTAGCGGTTCCAGCCGCCGGGGCCGTTGCTGCCATCGCCCCAGTGGCCGTCGCCGTCCTGGATGCTGATGAGCCACCAGGCGAAGTCGAAGTACCAGCGCCGGCTCTCCTCGGCGTAGCCCTTGGACGCCGGATCGAGCACGCCGCCGATGGTGTCCGAGAACAGGAACGCCCCGGAGTTGTCGTTGGCCGTGACCTCGAGCGCCTTGCTGGCCGCCCAGAGGTAGTAGTACTGGCTCTGCCAGCCCGCGTCGTGCTGGATCATGCTGTCGTAGCGATAGTTGTTGGCGAGCCACTGCAGCGCCGACTGCACGCGGGGCTCTCCGGTGGGCAGGCCGGCGAGCCGGTACGTCCAGATGCCGGACGCGGTCATCGGCGACGTCGCGCTGTAGCCGCCACCGCCGCGGTACTGGTGGCCGCCGTTGTTCTTTTTCGTGTTCGTCACGAAGCCGACCGCGTTCGGCAGCGTGTTGCCGGCGTTGGGGTCGATGGCCATGGCCGCGGACAGGCCGGCCATCGCGAACTGCGTGGTGGACAGGTCGCCGTCGTTCCCCGGGGCGTTGTAGTTCCAGCCGCCCTGGTTGGCCTTGAGCGCCTGCACGGCGTTGGCCACGGCCTGCGCGACGCCGATGCCGGCGCCCACGTCGTCGGGGCCGCCCGAGGCCAGGTACAGGCTCGCCGCCATGAGGCAGTTGCCCGTCTTGTACGACTCGGAGCCGCCCCCGCGGAACCCGGCGATGTGCGAGATGCAGTAGTTCACGCCGCGGCGCACGCGGTCCTGATCGCCGGCGTCCATGCCGTTGTAGCCCACGGCCGGCGCGTTCCAGTCGGCGCTGGAGTGTTTCTCCAGCAGGCAGAGCACGGCGAGGCCGGTGGTGCCGCCGCCCGCGCCGTCGTCCATGCCGCCGTCGTTGCCCTGGTGGGCCCGAAGGTAGCCGAGGCCGCGGTCGATGGCATCGTTCACCGCCTGCCCGAAGGGCGTGACGTTGGCGTGGGCCGCGGCGGGCAGACCGGACGCGGCGAGGACGAGCGCAAGGCGGGACAGGGACGAAAGAGACATGGTTGAGACCTCCGGCGACGACTTCGACGGCGGGCTCCTCGCAAGAATCGCGCCAAAGCCGGGGGCCCTTGCGGTGAGCGGCCGCGCGACGCGATGGGGTATATCGTCCCCGGCTCGTGGCCCGAAAAGGCGAGACCTCGCGGTCACACCCGGCCTTCGCGCTCCCGCAGAATCCGCTGGATGAACCACAGCGTGAACACGCCCCCGAAGACCCGCGTGACGATCGTCGCCCCGGCGGCGCCGAACGCGCCGTACAGCGGGATCAGGAACACGTTGCCCACGCCGTTCATCAGGATCTTGGCGAAGGCGTTGATCACCAGCACCTGGGGCCGGTCCAGCGTGTACAGGGCGTAGTGCATCGGCCCCACCACCAGCTCGAAGACGATGCCCACGTACATCACGTAGAACACCGGGACGGCATCGGCGTACTTCACGTCGTAGTACGGAATCCACCAGCTCAGGAACGGCAGCGCCGGCAGCGTGCAGACCGCCAGCAACGACGTCATCTTCACGATCGACCGCATGAAGCTGCGCAGTTCCTGATCCGTGGTGATCGCCGTGACCTTGGGGAACAACACGCTGGAGACCGAGCTGTTCAGAAAACCGAGCACCATGGCGTAGGTCCAGGCACATCGGTACACACCCACGACCTCCTCGGACGCATAGATGCCGAGCATGAACGTATCCAGCTCGTTGAACATCACGTCGCCGACGATCATCACGCCGGTGTACTTGCACCAGGGCAGGATGTCCGCCCGCGCCGCCCGGGTCCAGGTCGCCCGGGGCACCTGGAACAGCCCGCGCGGCGACACGGCCATGCCGGCGACGAACCCGACCCCGCTCATGCCCAGGTCCAGCAGCACCGCCGTCGACGGCGTGACGACGTTGAACAGCCACATCAGGCCGAAGACCCCCAGCTTGCCCAGGGCGACCAGGACCTGAATCAACGAGCGCAGCTTGAACCGCTGCCACGCCTGGATGAAGAACACCCAGAACCCGTAGGCGGTGCCCGTGAACACGGCCAGGAACTGGCACGCCAGCGGCCAGTGCAGGTCGGGCTTGTGGAACACGTACTCGGCCACCAGCGCGCTCGAGGCGAACCCCACCAGGGCCACCACCGCGGCGAGGGCCATGCGCATCCAGAAGCCGGCGGCGAAGTGCGCCATGGCCAGGTCGGCGCGGTGTTCGGCCAGGTGGCGGCTGGCGAAGCGCACCATGGCGTGCGAGATGCCCAGGTCGGTGATCACCGCCGTGAGCATGCCCACGGAGCCGGCGAGGCCGAGCAGGCCGTAGTCCCCCGCGCCGAGCTTGCGTTGCAGCAGGATCTGCACCAGGAAACCGATGCCCGAGCCGAAGAGCTGGCCCGAGTAGGTGACGGCCACCTCGCGGAAGAGCGGGTTGGCCACGGCGCGGCGCAGTCGTTCGAGGGGCACTGACGTCTCCGGTGGAAGCGCATCAATGCGGCAGAACCCGCCCCCGACTCAAAGAAAAACCGGCGGGGTCGCGTGGCCTCAGGGCGGGGTCGACCGAAGGTTCTTGCGCTTCACGACCCAATGCTCCTCGGCGGGGATGACCACGCGGAACCGCTCCTCGGGCTGCGCCGCGTCCGGGTGGGCGTAGACGAGGCGGACGTCGTGCGGGCCTTCGGCGAGCCGCAGGTCGAAGAGCGGCGTCCAGCCGAAGGGGCGGTCGTCGATGAAGACCTGGGCCTGGGGCATCGCGCTCAGGCGCAGAAAGCCGAAGCCGCGGCCCGGCGCGTTCACGGGGGCGCGGCCGAAGGTGGCGGCGTCGCGGTCGCTGACCTCGCCGACGGTGGTGGCCACGGCGCCGGGACCGGGGGCGTTTTTCGGGGCGGGCGCGGC
>CAINDO010000471.1 GCA_903847385.1 uncultured Myxococcales bacterium | reverse complement strand
GCCTATCGAGCCGCCCAGCGCGAGCCGGAACCCCGGACTCCGAGTGCGGCTACGCCGCCCTCTCCGCTCGGGGTCTCGAGGATGCGGCATGGGGAAGTGTAATTGTCGCCGATGGGGAAATGAGGTTGACGCTGGGCAGGCAGCCATTCCGAGGACAGCCTCGACGTAGCTGGGCGGCTTCGTACCCTTGGAAAGCGACTGCGCCTCGCCAAGGACGAGCCGCCCGTTCCATCCTTCGGGGATGTACGGCAGGTGGGGCACTTCCGCTCGGGCCCCACGGAGCCGCCACGCGGGATCAAGCGCGAGAGCGAGTGCCTCCTCGCACGGCTCGACGGCCGGTCTCACGCCGCCCTCACCCCAACAAACCGCCCATCCTCCAGCACTCGCGCCTGCCCTGAGGCCGCGCGGGTGACGAGCACCTCTTCGACCTTCTCGGGGCCGACGCCCTTGTAGAGCTTGGCGAGGGCCTTTGCACTGACGGTGGCTGCGCCGGCGAGCGCGTCGCGGAAGAACGCGAACGGGGCGGGCATCGTCTTCGGCCATGGTTTCGGGTTGGTCACGGAATGCGACGCTATGTCAGAGATTCGCTGATGTCGAGCGAGTCGACTCCACGACCTCCGCCGAAATAAACGCCCGCAACGCCACCCCACACGCCGCCACGGCTGCGCGCCCACCGTGGGCGATCGCCACAGGGTCGATCTCTACTGCCAGCACAGTCCACGGGTCGCTGCCGCTCTGGCCGCGATACCTCCGCGCCTCGAGCTGTGCGCCGCTCGGGTACACGAGCACGCCGAGTCGCGCGCCGAGCATCTTCATGTAGGCGAGGACCTGGTACAGGTGGACCTTCGATGCGGCCTGCGCGTATTTCGCGTCCACGACGACGGCCTGGCCTTCGAGCCTGACGAGGGCGTCGAGTCGGCTGTCCCCCGCGCGGCCGTCGGCCAGGTACGGCGGCTGCGCCTGAAACCGCGGCGGGTGATCCCAGGTTTGCGTCGACAGCGCCGCCTCGACAGTGCGCTCGAAGAGTCGCTCAATGTTTACGGAAAACGCGAGCGCGCGCTCGGAGCCGCCGTGCCCCCGTCCCAGGCCCGCCAGCAGTGCGACGGCCAGCGACCGCACGGGCTCGAACGAGGCATCGACCCGGCTCAGGGGCCGGGTCATGTCTGCGACGGACGGGCTATAGGAACGCGGAACCATCCCGAATGCTCGTCGAAGCCGCACGAGTTCATGGCCTCCGGCGGCTGCGAGAACGGGTTGCCCGCTGGCTGCATCAATGGCCGCCGCGAAGAGCCGGTTGAGGTCCGTGTCAGGGGTGCGTTCCCAGTAACGGCACGGGATGGTCACCGCGGCCGCCTGCTGCGCGAGCGCACTCCAGCGTACCGCGCCGCGCACGAACTCGAGGTCCCCCTCGACCGACCGGTACTCTCGGCGGGGTCCGGCGACCGCCATCTGCGCCAGGAGCGCACCGCAGAACGTGCGGACGAGAACGCTCGCGACCGCGCCCTCGCTGCCGCCCCATCGGACGATCTGACCCCAGGTGACCGAATGCATGAAGGGGTCGATGGCGGCCAACCACCCCAGAAGATCGGCGGCTCCGCCTTTCCGCGGGTGAATGCATAGGGCGCGGCCCGACGGTAGTGTCCAGAGCCCGGCGTGGCGTCGGATGGTGACCTGGACTCTCCCGGTTTTCGTGTCTCGCCGAGTTGCGGAGAACACACCGCCCGCGACCGTTTCCAGGTGCGCGATGTCATTGTCGGACAGATCGACCGGCGTGGCTTCGCCCTCGCGCAGCTCAATCACCGTCGGTCGCTTCTTCGGCCGCCTTGGCGCCGCTGAGCGCGGTGCGCCACACGAGATCGAGCTCGCGGACGACCTCGGGCTGACCGAAGAACAACTCAGCGAGCTGCGGGCGGACCTCGGCGCGCCAGATCGTCTCAACCTCGTCAAATGTGTCGAGGGCGCGGCCCGGTGAGACGAAGTAGCTATGACCGACCTGGTGGTCCTCGTCACGCAGGCCCCGGATCCGTCCATTCAACGCGGCCAGGGCGGCGGCCGCGGCGCGGGCCGGGATCGTGTGTTTCAGGTCGATGATCGCCCCCGGGTTCGGCTCCACCCGAACGAACACGAACCGGCGTCGGAGCGCGTAGTCGACGATGGCGACCGACCGGTCGACGCTGTTCATGGTCCCGATCACCACGAGATTTGCCGGGATCACGAAGCGCTGTCCGCTCGCCAACGTGGCCTCCCGACCTCTATACTCGAGACAGTAGAGCAGCTCGCCGAAGATGCGCGCCGGATCCCCGCGGTTGATCTCGTCGATGATGAGCACGAAGAGCTTGTCGGCCTCGTCGACGGCGGCCTTGCAGATGGCCATCATTGGGCCATCGACGCCAATGAAGCCGGCTTGAGCACCGCCGCCGAGTTGCGGGCGAATCCCCCAGACGAAGTTCTCGTATCCGTAACTCGGGTGAAACTGAACGATGCGCACCCGTCCCTCGGCGGTCGGCTCTGCGCCGGTCAACGCATGGGCGATGGCCTCGGCAAGCCAAGTCTTCCCCGTCCCTGGTGGCCCTGACAGGATGATGTTGCGGGCGATGCGGGCGTTCGGTGATGGACCGAGCTCCGGCCGCAACGCGTGCTCCACGTCTCGCATGGTGTTCGCATCGATGCGCTTGCTCAGGTCCGCTAGGCGGACCTGCGTTGCACTCCAACTCCACGGCGTGACGTCTGCTACGTCCGCTTCCGGAGGGGCTGGACGCGTCGCGTCCCCGACTGGCAGGAGAGGTCGCACCGCAGTGCGCAGAGTTCGAAAGTCCTGAATGCGATAGTTTGGTCTCTGGTCCGCGAGCGCCGCCTTGCCGGCCGCGTTCGGCAGCCAGGCACCACGCGAGGGGTGATCGACGTGGCCCTGGCCGAGCAGATAGCTGAGAGCCCACGACGCATTGAACTGCCAGACGACCAGGCCGCGTCGGTTGATCCGCAGATCACCCGGGACCATTTCGCTGCGATAGCACGCCTCGATCGCCTCCAAGATCGCCTTCCGCGTCGAGTGACCGGCGACGATGGCCTCCAACGCAGGGAACATCCAGCCCTGGTAGGCCGTCGCGTTCACCGTCTCGAGGTCACCCGCATCGCCATCGTCGCTCTCCGCGGGCTCAGTGGCCGAGCCCGTTCGGTCACCGGGTGGTGACTCGGCAGAGAGATCTACGACCTCGCCAGCGCACTCGGCCAGCGCTTGGCGGCCCTTCTCCGTCAGGGTCCAGGAGCCGCGCTGTTCGCCGGAGAGCAGGCTCTGCTCTATGAGGCGGAAGCGCGTCCATCCCACGCGGTTCGTCTCCTCGATCCAGTCCCAGGTGGACCCGGGAAGTTGGTCGCCAAAGCGGGCGCGGAGCGCGGCCTTGACATCCTTCGCGCGGGCGGTGCCGCCCAACGCGTCGACCGTGCGCAGAATGGCGAGACCCCAGCGCCTGTCTTTCGCGCCGAACTGATCGAGGAGCTTGTCGTCGGCAATCATCTCACAGTCCGTCCGTGGAAGGGGGGCGGGATGGTACGGCTTCTGCGACGTCGCGGGTGTGCTCAAGGTCGAACGTCAAGGTCACCGCACCACCCCGAACATCCGCCCCAACGTGCTGAGGTTCGCCCGGCAGGCGTCGGTTTGCAATGGCGGAACCGCGGCGCGCATCACGACGAAGCCGTCCCCGGAGGGCCGGGCGCGGGTCGCGATGACCAATGCCCGCTCGACCGGCCCGCCGGTTGCTGCCCGCTCCACCGAGCGGAAGACGGTCAGGCTTCCGTCCGCCAGCGCCGTGCGCTCGACCCCTTGAACGCGGCCGGGCGTGCGGGCGATGAGCCTTCGGACCCTGGCCCGTGCCTTCGTTTCGGGGCCGCACACGAGCTCGAAGGACAGGTTGCTTGGCACCGGGCCGCCCGGCGTGATGTAGCACTGCCGCGCCCGCGACCACACCGACGGCACTTCGAACCGGACGAGCGCTGTGCCGCACGGTCCCTCGAGGGTGAGCTCGCGTGCCTCGTAGAGCGTCGCGATGGCGCCGCCGATGGCCTCGTCGGTCTCGAAGTCCTGGTCCGGGGGGACCGCCACGGCGACCGTGGGCGCGGCGAGCACGGCGAGCAGGACCAGTAGCTGCAGGCCGGCAGCCACTGGGTTGCGCCCTCGCGAGCTTTCGCTTGGCGTGCCGAGAGCGAACGCGGAATGAGCCCCAGAGCCGCCCGATCCGAGGCCATGGCGACCGGGATGGGGAGCGCCCCGTGCAACGGCCGATTCCAAAGTCGAAGTCGCCACGAGCACCCCCCGGTTGCATACCGATGCTGCGTTCATCGCCGGAAGAAGACCAGGGAGAAGAAGTACAGGAGCGGCAGAACCCCGTACAAGACGAGCGCCACGCCGGAGTAAACGGCGACGCGTTCCCAAAGGGCAGCGTGACCGGGTCGGCCGGGCAGCTCGCGCCGGACGCGCAACGCGGCGTAGGTGAGCGGCGCAAACCCGAGCATGGACCACGACGGCGGCAGGCAGGCGAGGAAGACGCCGATGCCGGCGAGGACCAAGGCGACGGTCGCGCGGTCCCGACTGCGGCTGCGGATCGCCTGCCGAATGAGGATGGGGGTCGCGATGGGCGCGACGAGCGCGGCGAGCTCGAGCAGGAAGCCGGGGAAGGGGATTACCACGCGCCGCGGCCGAGTCGGCGGTGGGGTCGCCCGTCAACCATCGGGTCGAGCTTGCACGAACTCTCGCTTGGGGTGCCAAGAAAGAGCGCAGAAGGACGCGCAGAGGCGCCCGAGCGACGACCCCCGAGCACGGGATGGCGACCGCCCGGCGCACACGCCGACCCCGCATAACCCACTGATTTCAAACGCTTCCCCGCCATCGCCACCCCCACGACCGAACCAAAGAAAAAGGCCGCAACCCGTGAGGGCTGCGGCCTTTTCAAATGCTGGCTCCGACTGTAGGACTCGAACCTACGACCGGGCGGTTAACAGCCGCCTGCTCTACCGACTGAGCTAAGTCGGATCAGTTGGTGCCGGGGAACCTACTCGCTTCGTGGGCGGACGTCAAGCCCGTTGTTTCGAAGAAAATTTAGGGGGACAATGATCCGCACCTCACCGGCCTGCCGCCGGGGTTTGGAGACGCCGATGGCCGTTCGCGACCCCTACGCCAAGAAGTTCTTCCGCCTGGAAATCGACGGCATCTCGCCGGGCGGCTTCGAAACGGCGCAGGGCCTGTCCTGGGAGACCGAGGTCCTCGAGTTCCAGGAGGGCGGTCGGAACGACGCGCTGGTGCGCCTGCCGGGGCAGGGCCGCCTGGGCAAGGTCACGCTGACCCGCGGCTTCGCGGGCAACAGCGACCTGTACGCCTGGGCCCGCTCCGCGCGGGATGGCGACCCCATGCGCAAGGCCGTGGACATCGTGGTGCTGAACGACGCGGCCGAAGAGGTCGCCCGCTACACGCTCCTGCGCGCCTGGCCCACCAAGTACGAGACGAAGGAGCTCGCGGCGCAGCAGGGCCACGCGGTCGAGTCCATGGAGCTGGCCCACGAGGGCATCGTCAAGGGCGCCCGCTCGGCGGGGCCGGGTCCGGCGAACATCGCGGGCTTCTTCGGCCCGGTGTCGGCGGCGCTCTCGGCGGCCGAGCAGCGCGCCCGCGACGCGAACCGCGAGGCCCGCCGCCTGGCCGATGCCGCCGCCGAGGCCGCGCAGGCCGCGGGCGCGGTGG
>CAINDO010000470.1 GCA_903847385.1 uncultured Myxococcales bacterium | reverse complement strand
TCGGCGACGGCGGCGTCCGGGTCGGCGACGGCGACGTCCGCGGTGTGTCCGGGCGCGTCGGCTCCGACGACGGCCGTGTCCGCGGGCGGCGGGGCGGCGTCGCGCGGGGTCAGGTCGTCCCAGGCGGGCGGCGTGGCGTCCAGGGGCGCGGCCGAGGCGTCCGCCGTGCCTTTGGACACGCTGGCGTCACCGCAGGCGGCGACCGCGACGGCGGTGAGGAGGGCGACGGCGAGGTGCGTCCGCATCATGGTCGAGCATGGTCGCAGACGCCGGGCTCGACCGCAACGCGCGCCCTCACCCACTGACGCAGAAGCCCGTCGCGGGGTCACACGTCTCACCCTCGCCCGGGCACCGCACGCCCGCGCACCGGTCCTGGGCCGCGTCGGCGACGCAGCGCCCCGCGTTGCAGTGGGTGCCCCCGGCGCACTCCACGAAGAGGCAGGGGTCCGTACAGGTCGAGGTCGGCGGCGTGCACCACGTATCGCCGGAACCGTCCAGATCCAGGCAGTCGAACCCCGCGAAATCACAGAACAAAAGGCACGGCGTGATGCAGAAGGTCTCGCCGGTCTGGTTGTTCTGCGCGCAGGCGCCCTGCTCACCGTTGCCCGTGCACTGCGCTGCGGTGGTGCAGGGGTCGCACAGCGACAGGCCCGTGGGCAGGCAGGCGCTGCCGTCCGCCGTGCACAGCTCGTCGGCGCGACATGCGCCGCACGTGCCGCCGCAGGCGTCCGGGCCGCAGACCTTGCCCGCGCAGGCGGGGGCGCAGCAGTCGAGCCCCTCGTCCACCTGTCGGTCGCAGTCGTCGTCGCGTCCGTTGCAGATCTCCTCGGTGCAGTCCGGGGACGTGGTGTCGCAGGCGTCGCCCTCCCCGTCGCCGTCGCTGTCCGTCTGCGGGGCGTTGGCCGTCCGCGGGCAGTTGTCCGTGGCGTCGGGCACGCCGTCGTCGTCGGCGTCGCCGGGCGGGCCGGGCAGATCACACACGTCGCCGCGGCCGTCCCCGTCCGTGTCGCTCTGGTCGTGGTTGGCGTCCGCGGGGCAGTTGTCCGTGGCGTCGGGCACGCCGTCGTCGTCGGTGTCTCCGGGGCCCGCGGGGCGTCCGCCCGTTGCCGGCTGTCCGCCGGTGCCCGGGGTGCCGGCCACGGGGCCCGAGCCGCCGCCGGAGGGCGTACCGCCGTTCGTCGAGTCACCGCCGCTCGGGGCCGCCGCGCCGCCTCCGCCGGCGCCCGGCGACGGTGAGCCGCCGTTCGCCGATTGGCCGCCCGCGCCGGCGTCCGGCGTGAGCGCCACGTTCTCGCCCGTGCAGGCGGCGATCAGCAGGGCCGCGAGGCCAAAGGGCAGAAGCTGGGCTCGAAGGGTGCGCATGTCGCCGATTCTGGCACGCGGACGGGGGGCGAGGGGAAGCGCGATGCGCTAGGCTGCGCGTCCGAATCGTCTCCGGAGAGCCCATGCGTCGCACGCGAATCGTCTGCACCCTCGGTCCCGCCAGCAGCACCCCGGCCATGCTCGACCGGCTCGTCGCCGCCGGGCTCGACTGTGCGCGGCTGAACTTCTCGCACGGCAGCCACGAGAACCACGCCGCCCTCGCCGCCGAGGTCCGCGCCGCCGCCGCGCGCGCCGGCCGGCCCGTGGCGCTCCTCGCCGACCTCTCCGGGCCCAAGATGCGCGTGGGGCGCTTCCCGGGTGGGCCCATCGAGCTCGTGCCCGGCGCGCCCTTCACCCTCACCACGCGTGACGTGCCGGGCGACGCGGGTCAGGTGTCGCAGACCTACGCGCCGCTGCCTCGCGACGTCCGCCCCGGGGACGCCGTGCTGCTCGACGACGGGCGCCTGCGCCTGCGCGTCGTGTCGGCGGACGTCGACGCCGGTGACGTGCACTGTGTCGTCGAGATCGGCGGGCCGCTTTCGGACCGAAAGGGCCTGAACCTGCCCGGGGCGGCGCTCTCCGCGCCCGCGCTTTCGGAGAAGGACCGCGCCGATCTGGCCTTCGCGGTCGGCACCCTGGGCGTCGACTACGTGGCGCTCTCGTTCGTGCGGCGCCCCGAGGACATCCTCGAGGCCAAGGCGCTCGCCGGGGACGCCCGAGTCATCGCCAAGATCGAGAAGCCCGAGGCCATCGAGTGTCTCGAGGCGATCCTGGATGCGGCGGACGGCGCCATGGTGGCCCGCGGCGACCTGGGCGTGGAGCTCGGTGCCGAGAAGGTCCCGCTGCTGCAGAAGCGCTTGATTCGAGAAGTCAACCGGCGCGGAAAGCTGGTGATCACGGCTACGCAGATGCTCGACAGCATGGTGTCCGCGCCGCGCCCCACCCGGGCCGAGGCCTCGGACGTGGCCAACGCCGTGCTCGATGGCACGGACGCCCTGATGCTCAGCAACGAGACGGCCAGCGGCCAGTACCCCGCCGAGGCCGTGGCCATGATGGACACACTCGCCCGCGAGGTGGAGCCGGCCGTCGAGCGCGCGGACCTGCCCGGTCTGGCGGGCGACTGGAGTCTGTCGAACGCCGCGGCCCGGGCGGCGGCGATGCTCTCGCACACCCTGCATCTCACGGCGGTCGTGGTCTTCACGCGGGACGGTCGCTCCGCGGAGCGCCTCAGCGAGTATCGGCCGGAGTGTCCCATCGTGGCGCTCACGCCGTCGCCGGCCATCGCCGCGCGCCTCGCGCTCGCCTGGGGCGTGGTGCCGCGGGTGTGTCCCGTGCCCGAGACGCCGGATGCGCGACACACCGCCGCCCTGGAACACGCCCGCGCCCTCGGCCTGGCCCCCGCCGGCGCGACACTGGCGATCGTGGCCGGGCACC
Source organism: uncultured Myxococcales bacterium (assembly GCA_903847385.1). Lineage (GTDB taxonomy): Bacteria > Myxococcota_A > Bradymonadia > UBA7976 > UBA1532 > CAINDO01. The sequence continues at coordinate 21,043 of CAINDO010000470.1, read as the reverse complement.
CGCTCGGTCACGAGACCAACGGCGTCCACCTCGTCCGTATCTGACACACGGAGGTCTGGTCCGGCGCCTCGAGATCACGTAGCGTCGGCCGGCATGCGACCCATCCACCGAACCGCCGCGTTGCTGCTGGCCCTGCTCGTGACCGCCTGCGGTCTCATCCAGGTCAAAGGCAACATCAAGACCTCCACGACGATCAACGGCGTCACCGAGGAGCACGAAGTCAAATTCGACAAGCTCGAGGACCTGCCGGCCGCGCTGAACGAAGCGGGCGGCCACCTCGGCCGCTCCACGGCGGCGCTCAAGAAGGCGCTGATCGACGCGCCCCCGCCCGGCGTGGTGCACCTGCGCGATCTGTCGCCGGGCCTCGCGGCCTACGAGGGCAAGCCGGGCCTGGACTTCCTGCAGGCCGCCCGCGAGGAGTGGGCCAAGGCGCCCCCGCCGGACGCGGCGGAGCCCTTCAGCTACGTCCAGATCGGCACGCCGACCTTCGACCAGTTCTTCAAGCAGGCGGCCGAGTTTCACGGCCTGACCTTCCAGGTGCGGCAGGCCGTGGGGCAGTCGCGCAAGGTCGCGCTCGCGCTGCTCGAGTCCCCGCCGGACGCCGAGACGAGCCTCGTCGCGCTCGTCTCCAAGGCGCTCCAGGTGCCGCGGGGCGGGGCGAACGACGCGCTCGCCGCCCGCCTGCCCGAGCTCCAGGGTCTGTTGATTCAGTCGGCGCGGCTCGCGCCGCTGGTCGTGTCCCGCGCACAGGGTCTCATCGGGGCCGGACAGCAGCTGGTGGCCGGCGCGGCCGCGTCCATCACCAACCCCAAAACCCTGCTGCACCTCGACCTGGTCAAGCAGGGCATGACGGACAGCATCTCCGTCATCGCCGAGTCGGCCACGCTGCTCGGGGACATGGTCTCGGCGCTGGCGGGCTTCAGCGCTTGATCACGAACCCGCGGGTGTCGACGACCGGATCGGCGTCCGCGGGCGCGTCGAACGCGAAGGACTGAGACGCGGCCCCCAGGCTGGCGCGCAGCCGCGTGGTGGCCAGATACGCGCCGGGCGAGACACCCGACAGATCGCTGGCGCCGGTGAGCCGCCACGTGCCCACGAGCCGCGAGGCCAGCCGAGCCGCGGCGACGGGCTCCGCCAGCGCGCCGAGCGCCCGCTGGTCGCGGAGGAACACATACTCACCGCCCGTGCGGCAGGCCAGCTCGCCCAGGCCCGCCATCCGTCGTCCGGCGCCCGGTGCCAGCGGTGAGCGCGACACCTGCAGAACGGTCACCGGCACCGGCGCCGGTCGGTCGCCGCGCATGTGTTGCGCGTAGGCCTCGGTCACGGCCGCGAGGTTGTTGGACGACGGGTCCGCGTCCTCGACGCCGTCCGTCACGATGAGCACCTGGGCGTTCAGGTTGGCGTTGCTGCGAGCGTCGACGATGCGGGTCAACACATCGTCCAGCGCGTCGGCGAGCGGCGTGGCGCCGGACTCGCCGAGCTCCAGCTTGCCCAGGCCGTCCTCGTCCGGGACGAGGCTGCCGGGGTTGGTCAGGGCCAGGCGGTTCAGCGTCGGCGTGGCGAACTCGACGGAGAGCGTCGCGAAGCGGCCGTTGAAGGACACGAGCGAGAGCCACCACTCGCCGGGCACGGACTCGACGACCCGCCGCAGCACCTGGATCCGCTGGTCGAGCGGGTCGCTGGCCTGCGTCACGTCCACGGCGCCGTCGGCGCCGATGCCGGCCATGCTCGCCGACTGGTCGACCATGAGAATCAACAGACGCTCTTCGTGTCGGTGGATCTCCCCGCCCTTCCACGCGAAAGTCACGTCCGTGGGTGTCACGGGCACGTCCACGCTCGGGCCATCGTTGGCCTCGGGGGTCAGGCGCAGGTGCGTGCCGTCGGGCAGGCTCACGTCGTCCGGCGCGCCCAGGCCGAAGGCGGCGGGCAGGGCGAGCGCGGACACGGGGTCGGCGCCCCCCGAGAGCGTGTCATAGGGCAGGATGGGCGTCTCTCCGTCCATCAGCTGGAAGCTGAGCTCCACGGCATCCGGGGCGGAGCCAGCGCACACGCCCAGACCCGCGAGCTCGTGGAACACATGCTCGCCCACGGGGTCGGGCGGCGCGGCGTCGGGCAAGGCGGCGTCCGGCAGCGCGGCGTCGGGCAGCGCGGCGTCGGGCACTGCGGCGTCCGGCAGCTCGGCGTCCGGCGACGCGGGCGCGGCGTCCGGCGGCGGGGCGGCGTCCGGGGGCGGCGCGGCGTCCTCGACGCGGGCGTCCACCACCGAGAGATCGCGGGTGTTCACCGCGCCGGTGGGGCCACCACCGCCGGTTTCACAGGCGGCGGTCAGCGTGGCCACGAGCAGGGCGGCGCGGCGGGACCAAGGGGAACGGGTCTTCATCCCCGATGCCATATCACGGCCCGTGGGGGAGCGTCACGGCCCGGCGTCAGTTCGCCCGACTCGCGTCCGTGTAGGCCGTGACCGCGTCGATGCGTGGGAACCGCGCGGTGCAGCGGATCGCGCAGCCTTCGGCCGCGAACGACACGACGACCTGCCCATCCGGCGCTCGCACGAGCGTGAGATCGCCCTGGAGTGTGGTCGCGAAGCCGTCGACCTCCACGGCGGTCACACCGGCCAGGACGAGCCGCACCTGGACCGTGTTGTGCGCGGCCGCACGCCACTTGGGCGGCGCCGGGTCGGGATAGGCCGCCAGGTCGAAGCGCAGCGTCAGCGACGGGCCGTCCCGGTGCAGGCCGACCTCGTGCAGGGAGACACCCTCGAGCGCGGGGACGGCCGGCCCGAAGATGGCCTGCAACGCCTGCGCGCGGTCGACGAGGTCGAGCCAGGACCCTTGCGGTCGGGTCGTCGGCACGCGTTCGTCAAATGCCGAGCGAGCGCGCGACCGTTCGTGCCGTGGCCAGAAACGCTCCTGGCTCGGCGATGGAGCTGGCATCGTTGAACCACGGGTTCGTCGCGTGGGCGACGATCTCTTCCAGGCGGTCGTCGCGCTGCGCGAGCGCGGCGAGCGCGAGGGCGCCGGCAAAGGGGCTCGGGACGCTGGCGGCATAGGGGTGGGGCTTCTGGCTCGGCGTGGCCAGGGCAAAGTCGAGCGCCGTCGCCCACCCGCCCATGAAGCCGTCCGCCAGCGGGACGTAGTGGCGAGCGATCTCTTCGCCGACGACCGCCGCGGCGGCCTCGGGCGACATCGTCGAGGTGACCCGGTATGCGTTGACCCGACCGGGGATCACGCCGTAGGACGTCCCGTTGAACACGACGCCGGGCTGAAAGTTGGGCTTTCGTTTCACCGCCAGGGCATCGAGGAGTCGCGCGAACGCGCCCCCTTCGAGGATGAGGCCGGTGTATGCGTCGAAGCCCCCCGGGTCGACGTCGCATTTGACGAGTGTCACATAGATCTGGCCCGACGCACCGTCGGCGTAGCCCAACTTGACCTTGTCTTTGCTGAGCGAGGTCTTGGCCTCCGAAAACCGAAGGAGGCCGAACTGCGTCTTCAGCGCCGTGAGAAAGGCGGCGCGGTGGGCCTTGCTGTCCAACCGTTCACTCCTGTCGGGGGCGTCAGACATCGTACTTGAGAACGTTGAACGACGCGTTCTGTGTCGAGTTTCGAGGCCCCACGCCGGGACGGTTGTCCGTGCCCACCGAGAAGTTGTGGTTCTGACCCGTCGTGATGGTGCCGTTCTGATTGGCCGGACTGTTCATGTTGAAGACACCTGCGGAGGACTGGTTGTCCGTGAGGCGCCCTGTGCCGTTCTTCACTTCGAAGACGTGCATGTTGCCGTTGGCGTCCGTCGCGACGATGTCGGCGCGAATGCGTGACGGCGGATTGCCGACGTTCATCGTGACTTCGCGGCCGACGACCGTATATCCCTGGGCAGCGAGATCACTCTCCGCCGCTGCGACGCCGCGGGCCCCGCTGTCGTGGCATGCCGCGAGTCCCAGCGGGTCCGTGGCCGAGACCGGGTCCGATGGGTAGGCGTAGGGGTTGAGGCCACCGAGGAGGCCAATCGGGTCCGTCGTCAGGAAGCGGCACGTCTGCGGGTCGTAAACGCGGAACCGATGGTGGGCGTATCCGGTCGCCGTGTCGTGGAGCTGACCCTCGAGGCGGAGCGGCTGCTGACCCTCCTCCTGGCCCGACTCACGGCAGCGCCCGTAACTGTCCATCTGGCCGACCCAGAGGGAGCCGCCATTGTCGTCCAGGAGTTCGATGGCCGCCTGACGCTGGTCGAGGCGATAGGTCTGTCGCTGCGCCCCGCGGGCGTCGACCACGGTGCGGAGGAGCGGTGCCAGACGCTCGAGGTCCCAGGCATAGCGCTCGTCGCGTTCGAACTCCTCGCTCCCGAGGCGACGCACGACTCGGCGTGCCAGGTGGTCACCGTCCCAGTAGAACAGCTCCTCCGTCACGCGGTCTGCGTACTCTGCGACGGTGCGCGCGCGTCGACCGGCCGAGTCGTACTCGTGGGTGACGAGCGTGTCGTCCTCGAGGTGGACGCGGGTGAGGCGGTCGCGGCCGTCGTACCAGAGCGTGCGTGTGCCCTTCGGGCTCTGCATCGCGGTCATCCGGCCCCAGGCGTCGTGCCGGAAGCGGCGCTCACCGGAGGCCGCGAGGATACGACCTGCGGTGTCGTATTCGAAGGACTCGCCGTCGACGTTCCGCAGGAGGTTGTCGTCGACGTCGAATGCGTAGGGGCGTGGTGGCGATACGTCCGAAGCCTCGGCCACGAGTCGACCGACGGCGTCGTGGTCGTAGGTTCGCAACTCCATGTCGCCGCGCACGTGGTCCGTCCCGCGGACGGTGCGAACAGCACCGAATTCGTCGCGCTCCACGTTCAGCGACCGCAGAGGCGTGCCGCGTGCGTGGGTGAGCTTCGACGCGACGAGGAGACCGGCCGGGTCGTACTCGAACCCCGTGCGCAGACCCGAGGGACCGACGGTCTCGCGCCGACGGCCGAAAGCGTCGGGCACGAAGCGGTGGACACCGCCGAGGCCGTCCTCGATCGAGGCGAGCTGCCCGCCCGGCGTCCAGGTCGTGCGCGTCTCGTCACCCCACGAAGTCGTGCGCCGGGCGCGGCGACCGGCGTCGTCGTAAGCGTATCGCAGCCACTCGTCCCCCTGCTGATCGAGGACGATCCGACCCTGAGCGTCGTAGGTGCGGCGGATCGGCCGCTCTCCATCGGACTCGATCCGGTTCACCCGGCCTTCGCCATCGTAGGTGTACCGAGTCTGCTTTCCATCGGCCCAGCGAACGGAAGACAGATTGCGACGCCCGTCCCACGTCCGTTCGATCCGCCGGCCGTCCGGGAGGCGGACGAGTGTCGCGAGACCGTCGGGGTCGAAGGTGTATTCGATGCGCCCTCCGTCCGGTCGGACGAGGCGCCTCGCGCGACCGACCCGGTCGCGAACCCAGGTCCAACGGCCGTTGTCGTGGCTGACGACGGCGGTGGGGAGTTGGTGCAGGTCGTATTCGAACCGCGTGCTTCGGCCCATCGGGTCGATCTGCTCGACGACGCTGCCCATGCCATTGTATCGGTGCTCGGTGACGCGCGGCCCATCGCGGTGCTTGAGGATTCGCCCCTCGGCATCGAGTTCGAAGCGTTCGATGCGGTCGGCGGGCGCGTCGATGCCCGTCAGGCGACCCTCGGCGTCGCGCTGATAGCGGGTCTCGAGCGCCTGTTTCCCGTCGCGGCCCGTTTCCGTGAGCGCGATGACCCGGCCGAGGCTGTCGTAGTCATACGAGATGCATCGACCATCCGGCAGGGACTCGGAGGCGACGAGTCGGTCGGGGCGGAGCTCGTAGTGCCGCTGCGCGCCGTCTGGCGACACGCGGTGAACGAGACCGCCGTGCGCGTCGTACTCGAAACGTGTGAGCGCGTTCTCCCCGTCGGATTCGGCGACGAGCTGGTCGCAATCGTTCCAGACCATCACGCGGGTGTGTCCGCAAGCGTCGGTCCTGCTGACCGTGCGGCCGCGCTCGTCGTGGGTCCAGGTGACGCGGCCACCGGCGCCGTCGGTCTCGGCCAGGGCGCGGCCCCGCGGGTCGTATTCGAGCTCCGTCCGCCGCCCGCCGGGGCTGGTCACGGCCGTGAGCCAGCCTTCTTCGGTGTATTCGCGTTTCGTCACGCCGCCCTCGGCGTCGAGGATTTCCGTGACGAGTTTCTTCGCGTCGTACTTGTAGACGGTCTCGGCGCCGAAGCCGTCCATCGCCGTGGTGACGTTGCCCAGGGGCTCGTAGGAGAGCTGTACCCAGTAGGCGTTGTCGTCGCCGTGGGTCAGCACGCAGCGGTCCATCGCGTCGTAGACGAAGTGGAAGCTGTAGCCGCAGCGATCCGTCTCTTTGACCATCCGGCCGCGGTCGTCGTAGCTGAAGCGACGCACGTTGCGGTTGCGATCGGTGTGTCCGATGAGACGACCGTCGGCGTCGTACTGATAGCTGGCCAGGAAGATGTTGCACTCGCGGCCGGCGGAGCGGACGAGGCGCAGGTCCGTGATGCGCCCGGCCTTGTCCCGCTCGACCTTCACCGTGCGCTGGTGGGCGTCGTGGATGTGTGTCAGCCGACCGCTGCCGGCCTCGTACTCGAGGGTCGTGCGACCGCCGCCCGTGTGTTCGATGGCCACCAGGCGCGCGACGGCGCCGACGCCGGGCAGGTAACCCGCCGGCGCGGCCTTGCCGGGCTCGCCGCCCGGGAACTCGAAGATCCGCCGGGACCGGTCGACGCTCTCCACGGCGTAGGTGCGGCCGTCGACGCGGGTCATCACCAGGCGCTCGAGCGGGTGGAAACTCTGCTGTCCGTCCGCCATCGGCTGGGCCAGGCCGAGGATGCGGCCCTCGGCGTCGCGCAGGCCCAGGTTGCGGCCGCCGTCGTCCGCCTCGTCCGCGACCAGGGTCTCTTCGAAGGCGTGCCGCCAGCCCGGGCCGAAGCTGAAGGCGTCGGCGCGCACGGCGCTCTGCGCCTTGCTGTTGTAGTGGCGCGTGAACTTCAGCGGGTGGGTGCCGGGGAGCTCGAAGTCGGTCTGTTCGTTGAACATCGTGCCGCTGACGACGTCCACCGGGTGACCCTCGGCGATGCAGTTCTTGGCGCCCACGAAGTCACTGACCGACTGCGTGACGTTGCGCAGACCCTCGTGCTTGGACTTGCCGATCTGTCGCGCCGTGCCGCTGGCCGCGGCCTCGACGCCCTTGTTCAGACCTTGCTGGGCCGCCGAGTTCACGGCGTTCCAGGCCATGACACCCAGCAGCTGGCTGAGGCTCATGCCCGTCAACACATTGCTGAAGCCCAGCACCGCGGCGTTGGGCGCCACGGGGATGTTGCTGCAGGAGTTGCCGCCCATGGGCATGGCGAGCGCCATCGGGCTGTCCGCGGCGCTGACCGTGGGCGAGGCGATGGTGGCCTGCGCGTTGGCGACGGGCAGGGGCATGGCCGAGGCCAGGAACCCCAGGAACGCCTGCGGGCTGCCGAACATCGGAAAGAATCGGCCGACGGTGATGTCACTGCCGCCCTGGCCGCCGCCATCGGGCGGCTTGCCCAGGAACCCTTGCACGAAGCCGTTCTTCAGCACGGGGCTGGTGCTCGACCCGGCCAGCGCCGAGAGCTGACCGCGGGCGAGCTCGAGCAGCGCCATGAACGGCGCCGTGACGAGCGCCATGATGGCGCCCTTGAGGATCGCGCCGTAGGTGATGGGCATCCACGGCCACGGCAGGGGCGGCATGTGGAAGCTGATGGACAGCGCGCCGGAGCCGGCGGCCGGCATGAAGTTCACCAGCACGGTGGGCTGCACGCTCAGGATGATCGGCCCGGCGAAGGGCATCGGGACCACGGGCAGGGGCGGCAGCGGCGCGGGGGGCACGGGCGCCGGGAGCGTCGGGCCGTGGATGTCCATGCCCAGGATCATGTCGAGCATCTTGGCCGCGGGGAACGTGATGCCCCCCGGGTTCAGCATCAACAGACCGCCCATGAAACTCGCCACGGCGGCCTTGCCGGCCTTGATGTCCTTGGCGATCAGGATGCTGCTGCCCTTGAGATTGATCAGACCGCCGGTGATCGTGACCGTCTTGCCCTTGAGGTAGACGGCCTGGTCGCCCTGCAGCTTGGTCGGGCCGCTGGTGAGCGTCAACACACCCGTCGGGCCGCCGTCGCTCGCCACGGTGGCGAACACATCGGACTGCGACTTCTGCATGCCGACGGTGCGCGTGACCGCGGCGGACTGGGTCATGTCCAGCCAGTTGGTGACGCTGGCCTTCATGCTGCCGCTGTTCATCGTCATCGCGCCGGCACCCACGGAGGAGTGGCCCGAGCTCGAGGTCGACACGCTGGCGGCGGTGAGGGTGTACGACGAGCCGGCCGACTCGTGGAAGCTGCCCTGCGAAACGCTCACGGAGCGGCTCGCGCCGACCTGCACGCTGTGCGAGGCGCCGACCGTGAGGCCGCGCTCCTTGGACGTGGTGACGTTGAAGTCGACGCAGGTGATCTCGATGTTCTTGCAGGCGCTGATCGTGATCTTGCCGGACTTGGCCTCGGTCGTGATGGTGTTCGCGGCCGTGTCCATCACCAGCGAGTTCTTGACCTTGCAGTCGACCAGACGAATCTTCTCGCCGCCGCCCGTGTCGAGGAACTCGAGGTCGTGGCCCGAGCGCGATCGGAACCACTTGTGGTCGTTCTTGCCGTCCGTGTTTCCGGGGCCGGGGACCTTGTGTTTGCCGTTCCAGACCGCGCCGACGACGTACGGGTGGTTGGGATCGCCGTTGTCGAAGGCGAGCATGACCTCGTCGTCGATCTCGGGGATGAACATCGTGCCGCGGCTCGCGCCGGCGTACCAGCCGGCCACGCGGGCCCAGTTGGACTCCACGGTGTCGTCCAGCCAGGGGAACTTGACCTTCACCCGGCCCATCTTCTCGGGGTCGTTGATGTTGGTCACGATGCCGACCGCGAGGCCGCGCATGCGACGCCCGCCACCTCCCGCACGACTTCTCATGCGTCGCCTCCGGGCTTGGGCAAGCCCTTGACATCCAGCAGCTCCAGGTCCGGATAGCTGGTCTTCAAGAGATCGAGGGGGAAGCCGGTGCCCACCAGGGGCGCCGGCAGAACGAGCTCGCCGTCCACCTCGAGCGGCACGCGCTGGAGTTTGTCCAGCGTGAGCCCCTCGGGCGAGGGCAGGGTGCCGCGCCAGGACAACGTGACCTCGCCGCGTTCGACGGCGATGCTCACCGTGGAGAGCGAGAGCTTGACGTCCTGCAGGGGGGCGTCGTCGAAGCCGGCGCGCAGCTTGGGTTTGCTGACGGGCAGGCGCAGAGAGGTCTCTTCACGATCCCGCGTCATGTGGCGCAGGACGATCTTCTCGTGGCCCTCGAGCAGGGGGAAGGCCATGCCGGCGGCGGCGCAGCTCCAGAACGAGGGCTGCATCTCACGGAACATCTTGCCCACCTGCGTCTCGGCGCCGTGCATCAGGTTCCAGAAGGGCTTGGCGCTGGCGGGCATGCCGGCGAAGCGCGAGCGGGGCTCCCAGTGTTTCGGCACGGGGCCGAAGCCGGCTGGGGCGCGCACGTTCTCGAGCTGGTCGTGGGGCACCAGCAGCGTGTCCACGGTGACCATCGACGAGGGGTGCTCGATGTTGGGCAGGGGCGTCCACTGGTCGCGAGGCGGCGAGCCCTCCGTCGGCGCGAGCAGGAAGCCCATGCCGATGGGGTTGGTGGGGCACATCAACGGTGCCAGCGTGTGCTGGCGGTCCACGCCGCCGTAAGCGAACTCGTAGCGGATGGGCAGCACCGAGAACTTGGCGGCCGGCGTGAAGATGGGCTTCTGGCCGGGGCGCAGCACGGCGAAGCGGTCGCCCATCACGATGAGCTCGCGCGTCTCCTTGCCGATGGACACGGAGGGGCGGCAGTAGGTGGCCTCGCCGCCCGGGGCGTAGCAGTTGGCCTCGACCAGGACGTCCGTGCAGGGTTTGGGCGGGCCCAGCTCGTTCTCCACGGCCAGCGCGGCGTCGTAGGGGCCGCCGCCCTCGTGGTAGCGGTCGCCCAGGACCAGGGCCTCCTGCCACTCCGTCGGGACGATCATGTCGTCGTGGGTGAAGCGGTAGGTGCGCTTCACCACGAAGTGGAACGAGTGCAGGCCGCCCAGGTCGCTGTCCGGCACGAACATGGCCAGGTAGCCGTCGTGGCGGACGTGGGTGACGGGTTTGCCGGCCGGGGGGGTCTGGGGAGGGGAACCGCTCACGACGCTGCTCACCCGCCCGGTTTGAAGGCGATCTGACCCGCCTTGAAGTTCATCAAACCGCCGAGGTGCACCACCGGCGAGCCGAGGAGCGAGAACTGACCGCCGCCGGCCTTGCCGTTGAGCAGGCCCGTGGTGAGGGTGATGACCGCCGCCTCGATGGCAAGGCTCTGGTCGGCGTGCAGCGTGGTGACGCCGCAGGTCCAGGTCTTGACCGGCGACTTCTCCATGTCGACCTTGAGCGTGCGCTTGACGCTGCCCAGGGTCTGCGTGACGGGGCCGGACTGCGTCATGGTGCCGGCGTCGGAGACCTTGAACTCGGCGCTGCCGCCCGAGACGGACGCGCTGGCGCTGGCCGTGGCCGCCATGGACTTGGCCGAGCGGCTCGCCCCGCTGCCCACCGTGAGCGACTTGCTGCTCGACACGGTCTGGACGTAGCTGCCCTTGCTGACGCTGATGGTGTGGTTGCTGCCGGTGGTGTGCGTCTTGCCGTTGGAGACGTTCACCGCCTGGGACTTGCTCTGGAAGTTCACCGAGCCGGCGGGGGCCTTGATGAAGATGTCCCCCGTGACGGCCGAGATGCTGATGCTGTCGCCGGCGCAGTCGATCTCGAAGCGGTTGTTCTTGCTGCTGTCGACGATGGAGATCTTCTCGGCGCCCTGGGTGTCGTCGAAGGTGACCTTGTGGCCCGAGCGGGTCTCGATGACCTTGTGGTTGTCCTTGCCGTCCGGGTGGCCGGGCTCGGGCAGGGGGTCCTTGCCGTTCCACAGCGAGCCGACCACGAAGGGCTGGTTCATGTCGCCGAGCTCGAACACCAGCAGGACCTCGTCGCCGACCTCGGGCACGAAGTAGCTGCCGCGGCCGGCGCCGGCGTAGAACGTCGCCAGGCGGGCCCAGTTGCTCTCGATCTCGTCGTCCAGCCAGGGGAACCGGACCTTCACGCGGCCCAGGTTCAGGGGGTCCTTGTTGTTCGTGACGACGCCGATGAACACGCCGTCGAGGACGTCGTCCTCGTCCGCGAAGCGACTCTCGGGCTTCAGCATAGCGTCACCAGGTTGGCCGCGACGCTGATGCTCGCGCCGCCGTCGTAGTTGATCAGGCCGCCCATCACGGTCAGGACCGCGGCGGACTCGATGGCGCAGTCCGAGTTGCTGGTCATCTCCATCAGGGCGGTCGTCATGGTGGCCGGACCGCTCAGGGCGATCTGCACCTGCTTGGCGTGGACCTCGAGCATGCCGGCGGTCAGGGTCTCCGGGCCGGTGGTGCGGTGCACCACGGCGCCCTCGAACTCCATCGTGCCCATGGTCTGGGTGCTCGGGCCGTCCACGCTCATGCTGGACGTGGCCGCCGAGACGCTGCCGCTGCCGAAGCTCACGGCCAGGGTCTTGGTCGAGATGGTGAAGGCGTCCTTGGCGGTGGCGCTGCAGTTGGCCGCCACCTGCTCCGTGCGGTTGGCCGAGGACTCGGTGTGGCCATCACCCACGGAGACGTTCGTCTTGCCGCTGGCGGTGACCTTCATGTCCTTGCAGTTCAGGGTGATCGGCCCCGACGGCGCCTTGAAGAAGATGTCGCCCGTGTCCGCGATGAGCGAGATCGAGTCGGCCGCGACGTCGATGATCATCTTCAGTTTGCCGTTGTTGTTCTGGAGCGTGATCTTCTCGGCGCCGTCCGTGTCCTCGAACTTGAAGAAGTGGCCCGAGCGGCTCTGGAACATCTTCGTGTTGTTCTTGCCGTCCGGGTTGCCGGGGCCGGGGATCTTGTCCTTGCCGTTCCACAGGCTGCCGACGACGTAGGGCATGTTCGGGTCGCCGTCCTCGAACATGAGGAGGACCTCGTCGCCGACCTCGGGCATGTAGTAGCCGCCGCGGCCGGGGCCGGCGTACATCGAGACGACCCGCGCCCAGTTGCTCTCGATCTGGTCGTGCAGCCAGGGGTAGCGGACCTTGACGCGGCCCCAGTTCTCGGGGTCGGTGTCGTTCGTGACCACGCCGATGACCGCGCCGCGGATGCGGCCGGCGGCGTTGCCGTGGCCCGCGGGGCGGTCGCGCAGGGGAGAACCCATCGTTCAGCCTCGCACGGTGAGCACGGGGGAGCGCGCTTCGCAGTCGCGCCCCCGCACGGTGAATCGAAGCGCGCCGGGACGCTCCGCGGTGGCCCCGGTGTCGGCGGGGATCTTCCAGGCGAAGGCCACGCCGGCGGGGTCGTCCTCGGCGATCTCGACCTTCAGCGCGGGCGTCGTGGCGCCCGTCAGGAGGTTTTCGAAGGTGAACTCCAGCGCGTCCCCGCGCCGGAAGCCTTCGACCCGCACGGAGAGCGTGACGGCGTCGCCCGCGCGGCCCTCGCTCGGCTCGAACCGAGGGAAGTCCAGCGCCACCCCGCCCTTGGCGCCGAACCCGCGCCGGTCCAGGCGGGCGATCCGGGCGTCCAGGTCGTCGAGGCGCTCGACGTCCGTCGCCAGGACCTCGCCGGCGGCGGCGACGGGTGAGGTGGCCTCGCGGGCCTCGCGCAGGACCTTCTCCCGGTGCGTCACGCGGCGCTCGATGAGGTCGAGTTTGCGCACGAACGACTCCAGGCGCACCTGCACGGCGGGGAGCAGGTCCGCCGGGGGGTCGGCGGGGGGCGCGGCGGGAGGGGAAGCGTCGGCCATCGGGGGCTCCGGCAGAGAAACCGGGGGAGTTTAGCCCAAACGAGGAAGCACGCGCGCGGGAAAACCGCGAGGGGGCGTCGTTGGCCGGGCGGCGGCGGGCGATCCGCCGGCGGGGGGTCAGCCGCGGGTGGGCTCCCAACGGGCCGTGCGCAGGAAGCTGGCGTGCAGGTACTCGTGCTCGATGACCGAGGCCATCTCCTCGACGTCGCGGAAGCGGTCCCAGTCGACGCGGATGACCGGCACCGTGCGCGAGATCGACTCGATGAAGCGGCCGTACTCGGCGTGCAGCGCCTGCAGGTACTCGAGCGAGATGCCGCTCTCGACGTCCCGGCTGCGCATCTTCACCCGCTCCATGCTGCGCTCGGGCGACACGTCCAGGTAGATGATCACGCTGGGGCGGCACATGAAGTTGCTCATGTTGCGGAACAGATTCACGTACGTGTCGTAGTCGCGCTGTTCCATCAGGCCGATGTCCACGAGCATCTTGGCGAAGACCGCGTCCTCGTAGATCGTGCGGTCCTGCACGCCGCCGCCGCCCCGCCAGATGATCTCCTGGTGCTGCTGGAAGCGGCGGTTGAGCAGGTAGATCTGGGTGGCGAAGCTGTAGCGCTTGGTGTCGCGGTAGAAGTCGGCCAGGTACTCGTTGTCGGCCACCGGCTCGTAGTAGACGGGCAGGTTCAGGTGGCGGCCGAGGGCGGCGGCCAGGGTGCTCTTGCCGGCGCCGATGATGCCGGCGATGCCGATGAAGAGGTCGCTCAGGGAACGCGTGGACATGGGGGGGAAACCTTCGGGCGCGCGGCGGTTCAGCCGCGGACGGTGAGCACGGGGGAGCGGGCCTCCTGGCCCCGGCCGCGCGCGACGTACATGAACTCGCGGTGACCGTCCTTGGCGGGGCGGGGCGGCGTCCACTGGACGCTGAGGTCCTCCATCTGGTCGACGGGGAGCTTGAGCCGGATGGGCGTGAGCGGCTCGCCCTTGTCGACGCCGATCTCCGTCAGGATGAAGTCGACCTCGTCGCCCGCGTTGAAGCCGTCGCAGCGGACCTTGAGCGTGACGCTCTCGCCGGCCTTGGCCTCGAGGGGCTGCCAGCGGGCGAAGACCAGCGCGCAGTGGTCCTCGCGGTCGGGCGAGAGCTTGAGCACGGGCTTGAGCGGCTCGAGCGGGCGGGCGGCCGGGGCGCTCAGGGCGTCCCGCGCGGCGGCCTGCAGGCTGCGGGCCTCGAGCTTGTGCAGGCGCTGCTCCAGGCCCGTGACGCGGTCGGATTCCTGGGTGGCCAGGGCGGCCTGCCCGGTGAAGTCGCGCAGCTCGGCCTTCACGGCGGCCAGCTCTTTCTCCCAGGCGGCGATGCGGCGCTCGAGCAGGTCGGCGCGGCGCAGGGCCTGGTCGAGGCGTTGGGTGAGATCGACGACGAGATCGGTGGAGCTCTGGGGCGTGGCCATGGGCGCGCAGGATAGTGCAGCGCGTCGGGCTTGGCTAGCGCGCGGGGGCCGGGGCGCCCCGCAGCCGGGCGACGAGGCTCTGGGCCCGGCCGACCCAGCCGCCGAAGCCCTCGGGCGCGCGGGGCAGGCGCAGGGCGATGACCATCTTCAGGAAACCCTGGGCCATCTCGGTCAGGGAGAGCAGCATGCGCAGCCGGTCCAGATCCCAGCGCAGGGGGGCCTGGGGGTTGCTGCCGGCGATCTCGGCCTCCTCGATGGCCGCCTCGAGGGCCACGCGCGCGCCCTCGAGCAGCATCCACTCGCGGGAGCGCAGGACGTCCGCGATGGCGGGCCAGATGTCGATGACGGCCTCGTACGGCGCGTTGCGGTGTTCGTCCACGGCGCGGACCAGGCCGTATTCCAGCAGCTCGGCCATGGCCGTGGAGACGAGCGAGCGGCTCACGCCCAGGAGATCGGCGACCTCGGTCTGGGGCAGGGGCTCTTTGTGGAGCGCCAGGAGCGTCCAGATGCGCCCGTGAATCGCCTTGAAGCCCCAGTACTCGATGAAGTTGCCGGCGGCCTGCGCGACCTGAAGCACGGCCCGCGTGAGCGGATCGGCGCCCGTCTTGTGGGGGTGCTCGGCGGCTAGGGCGGTGTTCTTCATGGTGTGAACTCGTCCACAGTTCTAGCGACTCGCGTCGGCCGTGTCGAGGGGCGAATGGTCAGAATCGGCCCGGCGCAACGTTTTCGAGGCCGCCGCATTGACGAGGCTCTGCGTTTCGTGTTGTTTATGGGGTCGTGAACAACGCACTCCAGTGGGACTCGCCGGCCGCCGTGGTCGAGGTCTTTCGCGAGGCCGTGACCGGCGGCGAGCCCGCGTTCCTGTGGGGTGTGCCCGGCGGCGGACTGTTCGCCGCGGTGGGCGAGGGGACCTGCGCGCTGCGCGTGGGCGCCCCGGGTTTTCACGGGACCGTGCCGCTGTTCCGACCGGCGGCGGTCGTGGCCGCGGGGGATGCGTTCGGCGCGGGCAGCTTCCCGGACGCTCCGGTCGCGGCGCCTCCGGCACACGGGGCGCGCTCGGCCACCGCCGACGTGGCTTCGACCGGACCCTCGGCGCACTGGATCGCCACCGTGGAGCGGGCGACCGCGGAGATGCGGGCGGGCGCGCTGCGCAAGGTCGTGCTGGCCCGCACCGAAGCGCGGCGGGCGCCCGACGGCGCGCAGTTCGACGCCACGGAGACCTGGCTCGCCCTGCGCGCCGCCAACCCCCAGAGCTTCACCTTCGCCGCGCACGCGGACGGCCGCGCGTTCGTGGGCGCCTCGCCCGAGCGCCTGGCCACGCTCTCCGGCGACACATTGCTGACCGAAGCCCTGGCCGGCACGGCGCCCCGGGACAGCGACCCCGCCCGCCTGCTCGCCAGCGAGAAGGACCGCGACGAGCACGCGCTGGTGGTCGCGGAGATCCTGGCGGGCCTGGCGCCGCACGTGGTGCCCGAGTCCGTGGAGTGCCCGGCGACGCCCGGCCTGCGCGCGCTGCCCCGGCTCTGGCACCTGCACACGCCCATCACGGCGCGGCTGCGGCCCGGCGCGACGCTGGCGGACGTGGTGCTGGCCCTGCATCCCACGCCGGCGGTGTGCGGCGTGCCCCGCGCGGCGGCCGCGGCGTTCCTGAGCGCCCACGAGGGCTTCGACCGCGGCCCCTACGCCGGCCCCGTGGGCTGGGTGTCCGACGCCGGCCAGGGCAGCTTTGCCGTGGGCATCCGCAGCGCCCTGCTCGCCGGGGCCGAGGCGACGCTCTACGCCGGCGCCGGCCTGGTGTCGGCCTCCGAGCCCGCCGCCGAGTGGCGCGAGACCGCGCTCAAGCTCCAGACCGTCGACGAGATGTTGAGGACTTCGTGAACACGCCCCAGATCAACGCCGAGGTCGCCGCGACGCTGGTGTCCGCCGCCGTGCTGGGCGGTGTTCGCCATGTGGTGATTTCGCCGGGCTCGCGCAGCACGCCCCTGGTGATGGCCCTGGCCGCCGCCGCCGAGCAGCCCCGCGGGCCGACGCTCCACGTGCTGACGGACGAGCGCACGGCGGGCTTCTTCGCCCTGGGCCTGGCGCGGGCGACGCGGACGGTCGTGGGGCTTCTGTGCACCTCGGGCTCGGCGGCGGCGCACTATCTGCCGGCGCTCATCGAGGCGTCCGAGGACCGCGTGCCCCTGCTCGTCGTGACGGCGGACCGGCCGGCGGAGCAGCAGGGCTGCGGGGCCGGGCAGACCATCGACCAGCAGCGGCTGTTCGGCGGGTTCGTGCGGCACTTCCGCGAAGTGGGCAGCCCGGGCGCGACGGGCGCGGCGGCCTACGTGGCCGGCGTCGTGGCGCGTGCGCTGGACGAGGCGACGGGCACCCCGCCGGGGCCCGTGCATCTGAACGTGCCGTTCCGTGAGCCCCTGTGGTCGCCGGAGGTCGTGGCCGTGTCGGCGCGCGGGCCGCTGCACCTGGAGCGCCGCGAGGACGCCGGCTACGACGCCGCCCAGTGGGAGCCCGTGGCCGAGGCCCTGGCCGACCGCAAGCGCCCGGTGATCGTGGCGGGCCCGCAGGCGTGGAGCGGCAGCGGCAACCTGGGGTTCCACGTGGACCTGCTCGCCGGCCACCTGGGCAGCCCGCTCCTGGCCGATGCGACGAGCCAGCTGCGCTTCCTGCGGCCGCGTCGGCCGGACGCGCAGCGCCGCGCCCCCTGGGCCCGGCAGGCGCTCGCGCTCGTGCGGGGCGACGTGTCCGAGGGCAACGCGATCGCCAGCGTCGAGGCGCTGCTGCGGGTGCCCGGCTTCACCGAGCGGCATCGGCCGGACGCCGTGATTCGCCTGGGGCGCATGCCCTCGTCGCGCACCGTGCAGACGTGGCTGGGCGGCCTGCCCGCCGGCGAGACGGCGATGGTGCACGTGGATCCCCACGGCGACCTGCACGACCCCACGCACCGGGCGGACCTGGTCGTGGCGGCGGACCCGCGGCACATCCTGCGCGCGCTCTCGGCGCTGGAGCTCACCAACCCCCTGTGGATGGCCCGCTGGAAAGAGGCGGACGCGCTCGCCCAGCTCGCGCTGTCCCGGGCCTGCGCCGAGGGCTTCTGGGAGGGCACCATCGCCCGGATGCTGGCCGAGCGCGTGCCCGAGGGCGCCGCGCTGCACGTCGCGAGCAGCATGCCCATCCGCAACCTGGACGCCTTCGCGCCGACCCGAGAGACGGAGCTGCCGGTGTTCGCCAACCGCGGCGCCAACGGCATCGACGGCACCCTGGCGACGGCCCTGGGCGAGGCGGCGGGGCGCGAGGGCCGCGTGGTGCTGTTCTGCGGTGATCTCGCGCTGCTCCACGACGTGGGCACGCTGTTCGCCGCAGGCGCGCTGGGCCTGAACGTGACCATCGTGATGGTCGACAACGGCGGGGGCGGCATCTTCGGGTTCCTGCCCATCGCCGGGCAGGCGGCGCCGGCCACCTTCGAGCGGTTCTTCCGCACGCCGCCCGCCGCGGACTTCGGCGCCATCGCCCGGGCCGCCGGCGCGCGCCACGGGCGCATCACGGACGCCGCCGCCCTGAGCGACGCCCTGGACGCCGCCTTCGAGGCGCCGGGCCTGAGTCTGCTGCAGTGCGTGGTCGACCCCGCGCACGACCGTGACATGCACACCGCGGCCTGGGCCGCCGTGGCCGACGGCCTCGCCTGGCTGTCGCGCACCACGGCGTGAGCCCGGGTCGAGAAGACCGAAGACACAGATTCACATCGCGAGGCGAGTTCACATGACCGAGAACAAAGTCGACTGGGTCCGGGTCCGCGAGTACCAGGACATCGAGTACCTGAAGGGCGAGGGCATCGCCAAGATCGCCATCAACCGGCCCGAGGTGCACAACGCGTTCCGCCCGCAGACGCTCTTCGAGCTCCAGGCGGCGTTCGCCGATGCCCGCGAGGACCCCAAGGTCGGGGTGATCATCCTGACGGGCAACGGCGGCAAGGCCTTCTGCTCCGGCGGTGACCAGCGCATCCGCGGCGACCAGGGCTACGTCGGCCAGGACGGCGTGCCCCGCCTGAACGTGCTCGACCTGCAGAAGCAGATCCGCTCGCTGCCCAAGCCCGTGGTGGCCATGGTGGCCGGCTGGGCCATCGGCGGCGGCCACGTGCTGCACGTGGTCTGCGACCTCACCATCGCCGCGGACAACGCCATGTTCGGGCAGACCGGCCCCAAGGTCGGCAGCTTCGACGGCGGCTTCGGCGCCAGCTACCTGGCCCGCAGCGTGGGTCAGAAGAAGGCCCGCGAGATCTGGTTCCTGTGCCGCCAGTACAACGCGCAGCAGGCGCTGGAGATGGGCCTGGTGAACACCGTGGTGCCCCTGGAGCGGCTCGAGGACGAGACCGTGGGCTGGTGCCGCGAGATGCTGGAGATGTCGCCGCTCGCGCTGCGCATGCTCAAGTGCTCGTTCAACGCCGAGCTGGACGGCCAGGCCGGCATCCAGGAGCTCGCCGGCAACGCCACCCTGCTCTACTACATGACCGAGGAGGCGCAGGAGGGCCGCGACGCCTACAAGCAGAAGCGCAAGCCGAACTTCAACAAGTTCCCCCGGCTGCCCTGAGCGTCGCCATGTCCACCGACGCGCCCAAACCCTCGACCGCGAAGATCTGGCTGCTGGCCGTGCGCCCGCAGACGCTGACGGCGGGTGTGGTGCCCGTGGTCGTGGGCACGGCCCTGGCCGCCCGCGACGGCGTGATGCACCTGCCGGCGGCCCTCGCGGCGCTGCTCGGCGCGCTGTTCATCCAGATCGGCACGAATCTGTTCAATGATTACGAGGACTTCCGGCGCGGGGCGGACACGGCGGAGCGCATCGGCCCGGCGCGGGTGACGCAGCGGGGCTGGCTCACGCCGCGGCAGGTCGGGCGGGCGTCGATCGTCGCGTTCGCCGCGGCCATCGTCGCCGGCGTGTACCTGGTGTCCCGGGCGGGCTGGCCGCTGGTGGCGCTGGGGCTGACGAGCGTGGTCTGCGGCCTGGCGTACACCGGCGGCCCGCTGCCGCTGGCCTACCACGGGCTCGGCGACCTTTTCGTGATGCTGTTCTTCGGCATCGCCGCGGTGTGCGGCACCTACTATGTGCAGGCGTTCCAGGTCCCCGAGTCGGCGTTCCTGGTGTCGCTCTCCGTGGGCGCGCTGGCCACCTGCATCCTGGTCGTGAACAACCTGCGCGACCGCGAGACGGACGCGAAGGCCAACAAGCGCACGCTCGTCGTCCGGCTCGGGCCGACTGCGGCGCGGGCCGAGTACGGGCTGCTGCTGGCGCTGGCCTACGCCGTGCCGGTCCACCTGGCGCTGCAAACCGGCGGGTACGGGTGGCTGCTGCCCGTGGCCAGCCTGCCGCTGGCGCTGCGCGAGTTCAGGGCCGTGTGCACGACGGACGGCGCGGCGCTCAACCGCCACCTGGGCGGCGCGGCGCGCGTCGGCCTGCTGTTCGGCCTGCTCTTGTCCGTGGGGGTCAACCTGTGATGTTCGACGGCCCCGTCCGGCGCATCCACGTGCGCCGCTACGTGCTCCGGTTCGCCACGCCGGTGCGCACCGCCACGGCCACCTTCACGCACCGCACGGGCTGGCACGTGGGCGTGGAGACGCGCGACGGCCGCATCGGCTGGGGTGACGCCGCGCCCTGGCCCGGCTTCGGCGGGGACGCCGTGGCCGCCTGCGACGCGCTCGCCGGCGCCGAGGGCACCTGGGAGGACGAGCGCGCGTTCTTCGACCGAGTGGCCGGGGTCATCGAGGCCGAGGCGGCCTTCTCGCTGGCGGCGTGCGACCTGATGGCGCAGGCCACGGGCGTGCCCCTGCGGGACCTCTCCGGGCGGGCCCGCGGCGCCGAGAGCGTCCCGGTTCACGCGCTCGTGAACAGCGCCGCCGAGGCCGAGGCCGCCGTCGCGCGGGGCTACCGCACCGTGAAGGTCAAGGTCGGCGCGGCGTCGATCGACGCCGACGTCGCCCGCCTGCAGTCGATCCGCGCCGCGGTGGGCGGCGACGTCTCCATCCGGCTGGACGCCAACGCCGCCTGGGACGAGGAGACCGCCATCGCGGCCGTGTCGCGCCTCGCCGCGATCTCGCCGGCGCACATCGAGCAGCCCACGCGGGACATGGCCGCCTGCGCGCGGGTCGGCGCCGCGACGGGGGTGGACATCGCCCTCGACGAGTCGCTGGGCTCCGAGGCGGACGTGCACCGGGCGCTGGTCACGGGCGCGATGGACGTCGCCGTGATCAAACCGGCGTACTTCCGGTCGTGGATGTCCGCGCTCGCGGCGGCCCTGCAGTGCCAGCGGGCCGGCGTCGGCGTGGTGGTGACCTGCGCGCTGGAGTCGGCCATCGGCCGCTGGGGCGCGCTGCACCTGGCCGCCGCGCTGGGCGAGGGGGTGGAGGCCGCCGGCCTCGAGGCCCCGCTCGCCGAGGACGTGGCCGACTTCCCCGTCGCCGTGAACGGGCGCCTGAACCCCACGTGGGTGACCGGCCTGGGGGTCGCGCCGCGATGAACCTGCCGCACCCGCTCCACGGCGCCGCCCTCGCGCGGCCGGACGCCCCGGCCCTGCTCGCCGAGGGCCGCATGTTCACCCACCGCGGGCTCTACGGGGCCGCGCTGCGGTGGGCGAGCGCGCCGTGGGCCGCGGAGGTCGAGCCGGGCGAGGTCGTGGGCCTGAGCGGGCCGGCGACCGCGCGGTGGGTGCTGGCCTGGCACGCGCTGGGGCTGCGTGGGGCGGTCGTCGCGCCGCTGCCGCACGGCC
>CAINDO010000469.1 GCA_903847385.1 uncultured Myxococcales bacterium | reverse complement strand
GGCGACGCGGGCGTCGGGATCGTCGGCGGCGCTCCGGAGCACCTGCACGAGCTCCGGGGCGGCGCCGTGGCCCAGCGCGCGCACGGCGGCGGCGCGCACGGTCGGGTCCGGGTCGCCGCCCGCACAGGCGACCATGGGCGCCGTGAGCGAGGGCTCGTGGATGAGATCGGCCAGGCGCACGGCGGCCAGGCGCACGGCGGGCGACGCGTCGGTCAGGCCAGCGGCGGCGAGCGCGGGCTGCGCGAGCGGCAGCCACTCGAGCTGGAAGTCGATCAGCGTGCGCCGCCCGGCCTCGTCCGTGGCGAATCGGCGCCACAGCTCGGCGAGCACGCCGGGGTGGGCCGCCAGGAGACCGGCGAGGGCATCCAGGTCCTCGGCGCGGGTCTCGGCGGGCCGGTCCCGCAGGACCTGGGTGAGCACCCCGCCCACGTTCCGGGTGGTGCCGGGCAGCCGCCAGCGGGGCAGATACGCCGCCAGTTGCGGCGTCGCGAGGCCCACCCGGAGCGCCGGGGCCGCGCCCCCCGGGCCCAGGCGGGCGAGCACGCGCAGCAGGCTCAGCGCCACGGGCGAGGTCGGGTTCACGCGCGAGAGGTGCGAGGCCACCACGGGCACCGCGGCCAGGCCGAAGTCCGAGATCGTCTCCTCGAACCGCGCCAGCACGGCGGGCTGCAGCCGACCGGGGTGGCGCAGCAGGGCCGCGTGCTCCTCGACGAGGAGCGGCACGATGCCCGGCCCCAGCGACAGGATCCGGTTCTGGAGCGGGCGGTCGCGCCGGGCGTCCCCCGAGAGCTCGCGACACAGCTCGGCCACGCGGTGTCGGCTGGGCGCGGGCGCGTCGGCGTCGTCGAGCGGCTCCGGCGCGGGGCGCGGGGTTTCACGGCGGGGCGAGTGCGCACCGCGGGCGCCGCCCCGGGGGATGAGCAATCCCACGATGAGCCAGGCCACGACGCCGAGCAGGACGAGGCCGCCCCAGTCCACGCGGGCTCAGTCGCCGAGCTTGCCGCGGGCCAGGTCGCCCAGGGTGGGCGGCGGCTCGCGGCCGAAGCCACGGAGGGGGGTCTTGTCGTCCTTGAGCGGGGCCAGCAGCTCGCCGACCTCGTCCGGATAGAGCCGCGAGATGCAGTAGGCCGCGAAGATGCGCGCCGTGCGGTTCTCGCTGCCGATGGTCTCCAGCAGGTCCTTGCGGGCCTTGGCCTTCTGCGGCGCGATGGCCTCCATGCAGAACTTGTCGACCTGCTCGCGGAACGCGTTGCCCTCGTCCGGCCAGCCGGTGCCGTCGGGCAGCGCGGCCATCATCTCGGTGAGCTTCTTCGGGCCGCGCAGGCGGTAGAGCTGCACCATCGCGGGCTCGCGCATGGCGTTCTGCGTCACGGGATCCTCGGCCTTGAGGATCTCCTCGAGCCCGGGGATGGCGCCCTTGCCCAGGCGACCGACGGCGAGATCCACGCACTGCGCGCGCAGCAGGAGCGGCACCTCGGGATCCCGGGCGGCGTCCAGCAGGAACCGAAGGAGCGTCTCGTTGCCGTTGGCGGCGATGGCCTGGAGCAGGGGCTCGGGCGGGTTCGGCAGCGCGCGGCGGGCCTGGGTCAGCAGCGCCGAAGCGGCCTTCAGGCGGCCCGGCACGTCCCCGATGGCGTCCACCAGGCCCGAGAGGCGCTGCACCCGGGCCGGCTCGCGCTCGGCGGAGAGCGCCGTGACGAGCGGCTCCACGGTGGCGGCCGGGCGCGTGAGCCCGGCGGCGATGAGCACCTGGTCCACGGGGCGGCCCGCCGGGGGCTGCTCGGCGAAGAGCTGCACGACCGCCCAGTCCGCGAACTGTTTGACG
This sequence comes from uncultured Myxococcales bacterium, assembly GCA_903847385.1. GTDB lineage: Bacteria > Myxococcota_A > Bradymonadia > UBA7976 > UBA1532 > CAINDO01. The sequence goes on along the minus strand of CAINDO010000469.1, from coordinate 1,173 downwards.
ACGCCGTCGGCGAACTCGGCGCTCACGCCGCCCAGGAGCGGCAGCAGGGCGTAGAGCATGTCCTTGGCGCGGGCCTGCTCCTCGGGTGCGGCCGCGGTGAACTGCTTGCCCAGGTGCACCAGGAACGGCTCGAGCACGGCCTGCCGGTCCTCGGCGGCCGCGTCCCGCAGCACGACGACGATCTGGCCGCCGGCGTTGATCTCGAAGAGGTAGCGGGCGGCGCGCACGCGCAGGCCCAGCGGGCGGTCCGGCGAGGCCAGGTACCCCGAGAGGCGCTCCTGGCCCTCGCGCACCTCTTTCCACCGGGCGAGGTCGGCCTCGTCGATGCCGCAGCCGGCGAGCGGGCCGACCGCCAGCAGGAGCGGCAGAAGGAGCGCCGGGGCGCGGCGGAGACTGCGGGTGGGCATGGGGGGCTGCGCTCGACTCCGAAGGGGGCTGGCCGAGGCTAGGCCCCGCCGGTCGGATCGTCAACATTGGACCCGTCACCGGGCGAGCGCATCCACCGGTGGCCGTGATTGCAGCCGGGGCCGGGGCGGGTTAGGCTCCCCCCGATGGCGGACGAGCCGAAGGAAAAGACCGAGAACCGTGCGCCTCGCGGCCCGCGACGCGACCCCCTCGACGAGCTCGAGGAGCGCCTGGAGAAGCTGCGTTTTCTCTTCGAGCAGCACTTCCTCGGCAACGAGAAGCGCCCGCCCCTGAAGGTGCGCGACCAGCTTCAGCGCGACATCCGGCGTTTCGACCCCGGGGCGAACAACGCCGTCGACCGCTTCCGGCACCAGAACCTGACGGCGCGTTTCGTCACCTACGACACCTACTGGGGCCGCATCCTGCGCGCCATCGAAGAGGGCACGTACGAGCGCGACCGCTTCAAGGCGGACCTCCACGACAAGACCCGGGGCAAGGGGCCCGTCGCGCCGACGCCGCCCGACACCGCCCGGGACGAGAAGGCCCGCGCCAAGGCCAAGGACGTCGGCGACGAGGCGGCCGCCTTCCTGGCCAGCCTGGGGGCCGCGCCCGCCGTGGGCATGCGCGGTCGAGCCGTGTCCGGACCCGACAACGGCGCGACCCCCGCCGGCCGCCCCTCGGATCCCGGCGCGCTCCCGCCCCTGGGCCTGCGCGGTCAGCCCGTGTCGGCGGGGGCGGCTTCGACGCCCGCGCCGCCCGTGGGCCTGC
>CAINDO010000468.1 GCA_903847385.1 uncultured Myxococcales bacterium | reverse complement strand
CCGCCGCCACCGCCCCCGAGCCCGCCGCACCCGCCCGCGCCGCCGCCGCCGCCGCCGTTCCCGGCGCCGTCGACACAGGCGAACCCGGTCTCTCCCGAGGAACCACCACCGCCCCCGCCTCCGCGTCCATTCACGCCGGTCACCCCGGGCGCGCCGTCGCCGGCGCGGTACACGAGGCCGACCGCGGCGTCGATTTCGAAGCGCCCGGTGGGACCCCCCGGCATGCCATCGGCCGCGATGGCGGGGCCACCGCCGCCCGGGGTGCCGTCGCCACCGCTCGACCCCCCGCACGAGCTGGTGCTGCCCCCGAAGCCGCCCGATGCGCCGGCCGCGCTCGGGCTGCCGGAGTCGCCGCTGAAGCCCGACGACCGGCCGCCGTCGCCACCGTCTCCGCCGTTGGCCGGCGGACACATGGGGTTCGTGCCCCCGGCGCCGCCGTCGCCGTAGTCGGCTTCGTCGTCGTTCGAACCGCCGTCGCCTGCCGAGCCGGGGTTGCCGTTCGCCCCGTCCATCCCGACGACGCCGTCCGCGCCGTCGGCCCCACGCCCGGCCTCCAACCGCACGCCGTCCGAGACGACGAGGCCCTCGGAGGCGTTGGCGAAGAGGACGACCGACGCCTCGCCCGGGAGCGCGGCGTCCGCCGAATGCGCGGTCAGGCGCGAGAGCACCGTGCGCCGGACCAACCCTTCGGCGCGGAACATCAGCGTCGGGCCGCGGAACACCGAAGGTGTGTTCGAGCCACGCCGCCACGCGCCTGCCCGGTCGTAGCCTCCGTGGATGCCGATCCCTTCGACGAGGTTCAGGGTCGCGGGCAGGGTGTATTCGCCGCCATTCAGCAGGACCTGGGTCGCCTGGCGGGCCACGGCCAGCTCGAGCGCGCGGGCGAGCGTCGCCACCGGCGCGTTGCGATCGCCGCGGCCTGCGTCGTCGCCGTCCGGGCTCACGAAAACGGCCACGGCGGCGTCACCGTCGACGCCGTCACAGTTGGAGTCCTCGTCTTGGGCGTCGGGCTCGTCGGCGCCGGCCGTCGGCGTGCACGGGCCGGCGTCGGGCAGGAGGGCATCGGGGATCGGCCCCGAGGCGGCGTCCGGCCCGGCGTCGAGATCAGGACCGGCGTCGAGGTCGGAACCGGCGTCGGCGGAGCCGCCCGGGGACGGGCTCTGCCCCGCGTCCACACGGGCGCCGCCCTCGCCTCCGGACGCGCCGCCCTGGCCCGGACGGCCTGCGTCGTTGCCGTGGGCGTGACCGCCGCTGCCCCCGGAGGCCTCGGCGGCGGCGTCCCCCGAGGAGAGCGTATAGGCGTCGTCTCCCGCGCCGCCGCAGGCCGAAGCGACCAGCGTGAGCGGCGAGGCGGACAACACGAGACAGAGGGCGCGGAACTTCATCGAGCGACTCCGGGAGGGCGACTGCGATCGGAAATCGGGCGCAGGCACTTTACCGACCCCCCGGCCGCCCGCAAGGACTCCGAGGGAACGGGGTCGAATGGGCGTGCCCGCGGGGGCGCGTTGTCATAAAAGACGGCCCATGCCTCCTGCGCCCTTCGGAGATTCCGTGAACACTCGCGCCGCGCTCGCCCTGCTCCTGGTGCTGCCCTCGCTCGGATGCGACGCCCCCGGGGGCGATGTCCTGTGTCAGCGCAACGACGACTGCACATCCGATCCGACGACGCCCATCTGTCATCGAATCACGGGCACCTGCGTCCCCCGGAACGCCCAGTATCGGGGCGCGCTGGACAACTACCTGGCCGGGTCGTTCCGCTGCCCAAGGCTCGAGGGGTCCGAGGCACCCGAGGTCGTCACCGATCGCCTGCGCGCGTCGCAGTCTTTCCTGTCCGGACGGATGGGGACGGTGAACGCCCAAGGCACCGCGCTGGCCCGGCTGGCGGCCGCGCACGCCCTGCCGAGCGTGCTCACGGACGAGCGCGGGCGCGTCGGCCTGAACTTCCAGGCGCAGTGTTACGCGACCTCGGATGGTCTGTACTTCACCCAGTTCCTGCCCGGTGGTGCGGAGCTCTGGCTGGTCGTCTTCGGCCGGTTCGAGGCCGGCCCGCGCAAGTTCGAGCTCGGTCGGACGGACGGTGTCTTCGGTCTGGCCTTCCCGAACGCCCTGGAGTACGGCGACGCGGCGCTCGCCGCCCCCCGCCCCGTGGTCATCGGCGTGGGCTCCCTGGCCTCGGGTTTCGTGGCCATCGCCGAGGTGGACGAGAAAGCGGTGCGCGGCAAGGTCTCCGCGCACCTGGCCCCCTACTCGGGCGCTGGCGGCCTGGGCGACGCGTGCGCGGTCGACAATGACTGCGGCCAGCCCAACTACAACTTCTGCGCGGCGACGCGGTGTGTCGCGTACTGCGAACACACCTCGGAGTGCGGGTCGACGCGCGGGCTGGCGCTGTGCGTCGGCGCCGAGGGTGAGCGCAAGATGTGCCTGGAGACGTGCGACGCCGACGCCGATTGCTCTGCCGGCGAGCGATGCGACACGGCGTCCGCCTCCGCGGCCGCAGAAGAGGCCGGCGTCAGCGTCGGGGTCTGTTCCAGCCCGGCGCTGCGCCAATTCGCCGCCGACTACAATGACTACACCGGTGAACCCTACGACCCCGCGGACGAGGACGCCGCGGACTTCTTCGAGGGGCAGGTGGACGACGACACGCCGGAGGGCCTCGGCGAGGACGACGGGGCAAGCGGCGGCTCCGGCGGCGCAGGCGGCTCGGGCGGCGGCGGAGGCTCGGGAGGCGCAGGCGGCTCGGGAGGCTCGGGCGGCTCGGGAGGCTCGGGCGGCGGCGGAGGCGCGGGAGGCTCCGGAGGCTCGGGCGGCAGCGGCGGCTCGGGAGGCTCGGGGG
>CAINDO010000467.1 GCA_903847385.1 uncultured Myxococcales bacterium | reverse complement strand
CGCTGCGGTCATGCCCGGCGGCGCCACGCTCAAGCTCGTAGTCACGCCCGCGAAGGGCGCGCCGCTCACGGACGAGATCGGCATCGACCCGGTCTGCTGCCAGTAGCGCGGCCTCAGCGCTCCATCTCGAGCGCGACGTACACACCCCACGTCTCCCGTGGCGCGCAGGCGTCGCGGTCGTCCAGGGCGGCGTGCACGACGACCGCCATGGGGCCCGCCTCGGGCGTGTCGACGCGGGCGCGCCCGCCGCTGCCCAAGGCGACGACACCGCCGTCCGGGCCCTCCAGGAGCGCGACGGCCTCCTGCGCGTCGATGCAGTCCCCGAGGTACTGGTTCGGGCAGTTCGCGCGCACGCCGCGCACCCACAGGCCGAGCAGCGCGTCCGTGAGGTCCGCGCGGCCGCTGCGGGCGGCGTAGCGCGCGCCCTCGTCGCCGGAGAGCGTGAGCGCCCAGGTCGGCGCGTCGGGGTCGATCCGGTAGGCCACCGTGACGCGCTCGCCCGCGTCGAACGGGATGGCCGCGCCGCTCGGCCGCGTGAGCCCGAAGGTCACCACGCGGTCTTCGAGCTTCACCGCGAACAGGCCGGGCTCCACCTGGCTCAGGAAGCCGGTGAACGCGTCCGACCGCGGCTCGTCGCTCGGGACGTCGTCGGCGACCCTGAACGAGAGCGAGAAGTCGGGGTCCGCCCCGCAGGCGGCGGTCAGGTCGGCGGTCGGCGGGGGGCCGCCGTCGGCGTCACCCGGGCCCGCGCCGAAGCCGCCGCCGGGGTCGGACCCTGCGCCGGCGTCGTAGGGCGCGATGGGCCCGAACTGGCTGGCGTCGAGGGCCTCGGAGAAGGGCAGGGGCGTGCGCGCGCAGCCGGCCATCGTCGCCAACAGCGCAGCGGCCCACGGTGCGGCGCCCCGAGCGCTCAAGGCACCGCGGAGCCGTCGAAGTAGGTCTGCGCCAGCGTCGAGGCCCCGGCGCCGATCCGCTCGCCCAACTGCCGGCCCTGGGAGTCGTCCGGCCAGATGTGGATGCCGCCCCAGATTCGGCTCTGCCCGGCCTGGTCGGCCGCGTCGTAGTAGGTCGCCCATTGTAGATGCACATCTACGCTGGGGCCGTCCTCGAACACCAGATAGTTCCCGGCGGGGGCCACGAACTCGCCCAGGCCGCCCGGGAAGTAGGGGCTGCCGGTGAAGCGCGTGAGCGTCTCGGCGGCGGAGCGGCTGAAGGTGCTGTGGCCCGAGACCAGGCCCGGGAAGGCCGGCGTCACGAACGTGCGGCGCTGGTAGGGGATCCAGTCCTTCGCGCGGATCCAGCCGACGCCGCCCAGCTCGTTCTTGCGGTCGCCGGGCTCACCCAGCCACGACTTGATGGCCACCTCGCCCTGCCACCACCGGAGCGCGTGGTGGCGCTCACCCGGGGCCGAGGACTCCGCCGTGATCAGCTCCACGAGGCCCGGCTCCAGCGCCAGACCGTTGGGGTCGTAGCCCGGCAGCATCGGGTCGCTCGACTGCCCCAGCTCGGCCTTGAAGCGAATCAGCGTGAGCGGGCGGGGGCCCAGGTACTTGCGCTTGATGCCCCAGGCCGTGATGGCGGCGTCGTGCACCGACCCGTTCAGGGCCAGGTACATCTTCACGTCCCACTCCAGGCGCGAGACCGGCTCGCCCTCGCCCCACAGGCGGTGCTCGACGATGTCGTCGGACGCCGTGTTGGCCAGCGTGTTCCAGTGGCCCGGCGGGGTCTCGGACTTGGGGCCGTCGGCCCAGAACTCGGCCAGCACGCGGGTGAAGTCGCCGCGGGGCACCACGTTGGGCGCGTAGGGCTGCCCGGTCACCGGGTTCGTGGGGTGGCCCGTGCCGTCGTTGGTGCCCAGGGGGTTGTTGCCGTAGGCGCCCGGCGAGATGTCCATGTCCACGCCGGCCTGGGGCTCCAGGTCCGCCGTCTTGCGGATGACGTCGTTGACCCAGGCGTTGATCTCCGGCGAGTCCATGCCCGGCACGGTGTCCACGTCGTAGTGCACGCCGTCGGCGTCGTCGTCCGGGGGCAGCGCGAAGGACCGCACGAAGCCCCAGTTGGGCCCGATGTAGGCCTGCTGGCCGGGCACGATGATGCCGTTCTGCGTCTCGCCCTGCGCCAGGTTCAGCGTCTGCCAGACGTTCGGGTCCTGGCAACCGGCGCCGGCGCGGTCGACCACCAGCGGGTCGTTCACGGGCATGTAGTCCGTGGTGTCGGCGTACATGCCGGCCTCGTTGGCGCCGTCGTCCAGAAACGTGTCGATCACCGATTGCCCGATGCGGTTGCCCACGGCCACCGGGTCGTCGCCCTCGGTGTGCTGGTCGGCCGGGTCCAGGCCCAGCGCGGCCATGAACCCGTCATAGCAGGCGACGGACACCGGCCCGCCGTTGGCGTTGGCGTAGCGGTGTTTCATCAGCCGGTAGGCCGCGTGGGACATGGCGATCTGCCGGGCGGCGTCGGTGTCCTCGGCGACGGCGCGCGTCGTGTTCACCACGCCGTCGGCGGTGGCGTCGTACGCGGCCCAGGCGTCGTAGAGCGCGACGCTCGTGTGGTACAGGTTGCGGGCGTGCAGGCCCGGCTTGGGGATGTCGCGGCGGATGCTGTCGAGCAGCAGCTCGTTCCAGCGCCGGGCGATGCTGCCGTCCGGCTCGATGTCCGCGCGGCCGTCCGGGCACACGGCCGGCCCCGGCATCGGCGGCGCGACGGCCTCGATCGCGGGCACGGTGGCGCCGAGCTGGAGCAGCACGCCCTTGTCCAGGGCGGGG
>CAINDO010000466.1 GCA_903847385.1 uncultured Myxococcales bacterium | reverse complement strand
GGGGGGGGCGGCGGCGGCTCGCCCTGGGGCGGCAGCAGCGCGATGTAGCCGAAGTCCGCCGGGCGCTTCTCCCGACCGATGCCCGGCGTGAACTCGAGCCACCCTTCCCGGCCGGCGCCGTCGGCGTCGTTGACCAGGAAACTCACGTGCAGCCGCTGGCCGGCCGCCCGCCCGGGCAGCCCGATGCGGACCTCCGTGAAGGTGTGGTCGTCCATCCGCGCCGTGGCGGCCGTCGTGGGCACGAGCCCCGGCGAGACGTGCACGCGCGTCTCCGCGCCGACGCGGGCGACGGTGATCTCGGCGTCGTCCGCGCCGTACCCCGCGCCGCCGTCGTCCAGGGGGTCCAGGCCGATCTGCACGGAGTCGCCCTGCCAGAGCGCGTCGTCCGGGCCGTCGTTCACGTGAACTGAATCGATCGTGTCGAAACCGAGCCACAGCGCGTCCCGGGACCAGCCGGCGCAGGCCATGGTCCACAGGTCGTTCGCGTCCGCCCGCGGCGAGGTCAGCGCGACGTAGTCCGGGAGCACGACGCAGCTCTCGTCGGCGAAATCGGCGAGATCGGCGTCCGGCGCGGCGTCGCCGTGGGGGCGGGCCTCCAGCGTGCGGGCCGGCGGCGGCGGCGGCGGCGGCGCCATGCCCTCGCCCTGCAGCAGCGGATCGCCGGCGATGCGCGCCCGCAGGCCCACATACGCCGGCTGGAGCAGGAAGTTGTCCGCGAAGTCGGCGTCCGGCCCCCCGAGTCGGCGTGTGATGCCGAAGCCGTCGATGTCACAGTCGGGCTGGATCGGGCGACAGTCCACGAGCTCGTAGAAGTACGTCTGCGTCCACCAGGGCGTGCGGAGCTGCCGGTCCAGCACCGCGTCCACGAAGTCCGCCTGGCGCCGCCGCTCGTCCGGCGAGTCGAAGGGCTGGGCCTGGTAGCCCGTCTCCGTGAGCCAGACGGGCTTCGCGCGCGTGGCGTCGAACTCGTTCAACACTTGCCGCAGGCCGGGTTTGTAGAAACAGATGGGATCGGCGCTGTTGTCCAGCGCGTGGTCGAAGTCGTCACAGATCCAGCCGCCGTGCAATGGCACCGGCTTGGCGTAGGTGTGATGACTGATGATGTCGAAGGCCGCGCCGGCGCGCTGGAACACCTGCTCCATGTAAGACTGCCAATTGCCCACGGCCGCCAGGTCCGGCCCGACGGCGCGGCAGGCCGGACACGCCGCGTGAATCGCCGCCGCGCCCGGCGTGACGATGTGATCGGCATACTCCGCCGCGGTGCCCGACCAGAACTGCGGCAGGTTCGGCTCGTTCCACAGACCGTAGTGTTGCACGCGGTCGCGGTATCGCTCCACCACGGCGCGCACGTAGCGTTCGTACAGACCCGCCCGGGGCACCGCCCCCTGGGTCGCCGGCTGACCCGGCGCCGCCGCCCACGCCGGTGTGTAGCCGATGGTCATGTACACGGACTGTCCGTGCCCCACGATGCGGTTCACCGCGCGGTCGAGCTCGCCCCAGTCATACCGGCCGTCCGCGGGCTCGTGCGAGAGCCAGTTGTTGTCGATGCGCACGAACCCCACGCCGAGATCCGCCGCCAGATCGTACACGTCGTCCGGCGCCAGGTGGGCGTTGATGCCCACGGCGTCCTGCGCGAGCGCGGGGGCGGAGCCGAGGGCCAGTGCGAGCGTTACGCTCCGGGTGCAAGTGCGGGTCAGCATGGCGCCATTCGACCGGAACGGCGCGCGTTGCGCAATCGCGCTCGCCCCGCTCACTCCCCCGGGCCGAGGAACTTCCAGCGAGCCTCGTGCGGCGCCACGCGCACCACCATCGTGCGCCGCGTGTCGTCGCCCAGATGCACGACCAGCCGCGCCTGCCGCTGACCGCGCACGCCCTCGGACACGCCGGCCGCGTCCGTGCCGACGCCCTGGAGCTCGAACCGCGCCCGCTCGAACCGCCGCAGCGTCGCGGGCTCGGGCAGCAGTTCGCGCACCTGCGCCGCCAGGGGTCGGTCCTGCGCCAGCCGCGCGAGCAGCGCGGGGTGCAGGTGCCGGCGCAGCGCGGCGTCGTCCTCGGAGACCACGCCGGCGGCGAGGCCGCGCAAGAGGTCCGCGCAGGCGCCGGCGTCGAGCGGACCGAGGACGTCCGCCGCGGCGGGCTCGGGCATGGAGAACACCCCGAAGTGCGCGGCCGTGGCGAGGCCCGCGGTCACGATGATCACCGGCCACACGCCCGCGCGGTTCAAGCCCGCGACGCCGATCACGGGCTCACTCCAGCGGACGCGCGACGCGATGACGACGGCTCGGGCATGTCACGCAGGGTGGGCCGCGCGCCGCGGCGCGTCAAGGCGAGGCGCGCGCTGTGTCGCCCCACCGGGCTCAGGCCCGCAGCTCGCCGGGCGTCGTCCCGGTCCAGCGTTTGAACGCGCGGTGAAACGCGCTCGGCTCCGAATACCCCAGCAGGTAGGCGACCTCGGCGATGGCCATCTTGCGATCGGACAGGTAGCTCATCGCCAGGTCGCGCCGCAGGCCCTCGACCAGGGCCTCGAAGCGCACGCCCTCGTCGCGCAGGTGGCGCTGCAGGCTGCGTTCGGACATGTGCAGGCGCCGCGCGACCTCCGCGAGCGACGGCGGTCCCTCGCCCAGCGCGTTCGTCACCTCGCGCGCGACGCGGGCGGCCAGGCTCTCCGCCGGGTCCGGCCGCGCGGCCAGCAGCGCCTCGGCGTGCCGCTCGATCACCCGCCACAGGCGCGCGTCCGCCGCGGGGAGCGGTCGGTCCAGGTCCGCGGCGGCCACCTCGAAGAGGTTCTCGACGGCCGAAAACCGCGGCAACACACCGAACACATCGGCGTGCGCGGCGGTGTCTTCGGGCGCGGCATGACAGAAGGACACGGCCGTGGGCGCGAAGGGCCCCCCGCTGAGCTGCCGGCCGATGATGGCCAGCGAGGCCAGCGTGAATTCGATGGAGTGTCGGTGCTGGCCGAGCGTCTGCCCGGGGCGGCCCCCACGGAAGGCGTGCAGGATGCGCACCCGCTCGCCGTCGTCCTCCAGGCGGAACTCCGCGACATCGTGCTCGAGCCGGTTGTAGCGGCCCAGGCGCTGCACCGCGATCCGCAGCGTCGGCGCGGTCCGGACGACGTAGTCGAGCACGTCGAACACGCCGGGCTGCAGGCGCTCCGCCGTGTGCAGGCCCAGGTCGCGGTCGCCCGAGAGCCGCTCGCCGGCGGCCCACAGCGCCGTCTCCGTCGTCAGCGACATGCGCGCGTCCGGGTCCAGCGCCGTGGCCGCGATGAAGCCGGTCTCGGCCTCGAGCGCCGCCGGATCGGCCCCGGAGGCCGCGGCGCTCTGCAGGATCAGGGCCCCGATCCGGGCCGACATCGCGATGGGCATGGGGCGCGAGCATAGCGGTGTCGGGGCGAAGTGACGAGTGGCGCCGGCGGTCACCGCTTTCGGCGCCCGCGGTCACGGTCTCCGAGCGCCCTCGGCGCGATGCTGGGTTCACACGGGGGCCACGTCGGCCCCGAACGAAAGGCACGACATGAACGCTCGCTCGCTGACCCTCGCCGCCGTCGCCACGCTCGCCGCTTTGGCCTGCGCCCCCGCCCCCGCCGCCGCCGCGGACCTCCGCGTGGACGTCGAGGTCGACCCCCTCGCCTACGCCCTGCAGGGCCACTCCGTGCACGTCGGCGTCGGCGTGGGCCGCTTCCGGTTCGACCTGGGCGCCTTCGGCCTGGAGTTGCCCGACTGGGCGAGCCCGAACCCCGCCTTCGACGCCGGCTTCTCCGGCTTCGGCGCCAAGGCCCACGCCCACTGGTTCGACGACGGCACGGGCCCCTTCGCCGGCCTGGGGCTCGGCGTGGCGCGGACCGTCGTGCAGCATCGGGACACCGGCCTCGCCGCCCGGGACGGCAGCGTCGGTGTGGGCGTCGAGGTCGGCTGGCTCGTGCCGCTCGTCGCCGGTCTGTACGTGAAGCCCTGGATCGGCCTGAGCCGCACGCTGGGGGCCGAGGACTTCACCGTCGACGGCGAGCGCTTCGAGGCCGTGCGCTGGCAGGTCTTCCCCACCGTGCACCTGGGGTATGTGTTCTGAGGCGGCGGCGCCGGCCTCAGCGCACCATCAAGCGCGTCCGCAGCTCTTCACAGGCGTTGTCCGTGCAGCGGGTGATCTGCAGGTGTCCGCCGGTCACGACGGCCTTGACGCGGTGGGTCGAGACGACCTCGCCGCCGATCACGACGGCCACGCGGTGGCCCATCCGCGCCTGCGTGAACGCCTCCAGGGCCGAGGCGCTCTCGGGCGCGAGCGTCACGACCAGGGACGCGAAGCCCTTGTCGCTCTCGCCGATGGTCGGCGCGCCCGCGAGCACGAAGGGCACGTCCACTTCGGGTGACAGCGCCAGGAACTCGCGGGGCGGCGCCGGCGTCTCGCCCCCCAGGCGGTCGTCGTAGGCGACCACGCGGTGGGCCTGCGTCGCGGCGGCGGCTCGGGCCGAGGCCTCGTCGGGTCCCTCGCCCCAGACGGCGTAGAGGCCGTTCTCCAGGGGCGCCGGAGTCGGCGCGACGACGACGGGCATCGCCGCCTCCGGTCCCGTCGGGGGCGTGCCCCCGCACGCAGCTGCGGTCAGGCCGATTCCGGCGAACAGGCGGACGATTCGGGTGCGCATGGCGAGCACCCTGCCACGCGGCGACCACGCTGGCAATCGACGGGTCGCCGCCGCCCCCCTCAGCCCGCGCCCCCGGCCAGCTCGACGAACAGACCCGCGAGCTCCGCGCGCAGGCCGGCGTCGTCGTTCGGGCGGGCCGGCGCGAGGCCCCACCGCTCACTGAGCCAGTCGGCATAGCCCACGGCCCACAGCTCGTCCGGGTTCTCGAGCTGGTACTGCGTGAAGGCATACCCCACGGCCTGCGCGCGGACGTGCAGCGCCTCGACGCGCGCCCGCCATGACTCGGGCAGGTGGAAGAGCACGGCGTGGGCCAGCTCGTGCGCGAACGTCAGCCCGCTCTCCGGGCCCAGATCGAGCAGCTCGTCGATGCGCAGCACGAAGGCCCGTTGCGTCGCCAGGCCCCCGATCGCGGCGGCCGTGCGGTGGTCCTCCGTGCGCTCGCCCGCGAAGCCGGCGAACTCGGGCAGGTCGGTGGGGCGCGCGTCCAGCGCGAGGACGTGACCCCGCACGCCGGCCTCGACGAGCCGGGGCAGCGCGCCCCGAAACGCCGCCGCCGAGGCCCGGACGATGCGCCGCTCGGTGGGCGTGAACGCGGCGAAGTCGGGCAGCAGCGCGGCGAGCAGCGCGTCGAGCGCGGCGGCGTCGGCGGGCTCGGGCAGCCGCGCGACGTTCTTCGGGAAACCCGTCCGACGCGCGTCCACGGCCGACCCCAGGCCCAGCAACGCCGCGAAACAATGGCCGTCCAGCGAGCGGGCCGCCTCGAACCGGGCGTGCGCGTCCTCGACGCGCCCCTCGCGCAGGTGCCACTCGCCCAGGGTGCTCACCGCCCAGGCGTCCCGAGGGTCGTGGTCCTCGAGGGCCACGGCGAGCGCCGATACGCTCCGCAGCCCCACCGTGTGGGGCCGATGCGGCGACTCGGCCATCAGCGACTCGGCCAGGAGCCGGTAGTTCACGCCGGCGCGCGCGTCCAGCGTACCCTGGCGCGCGGGCTCGACGATGGCCTGCTCCTGGCCGTGCAGACGGGACTCCACGTCGGCCACGAGCCGCACGGCCGACTCGAAGTGCCCGCGGGCGAACTGGAACTCGTCCGGGGTCATCGCGCCCGCCTGCCGGGCGTGGGCGTCGTCGCGCACGGCGGCGGCCAGACGCCCGGCCTCGGGCAGCCGCCCCGCCGCGAAGTGGATCTGCGCGGCGACCATCGTCGCGTCCAGATCACCCGCCCGCAGGAACGGCCCCAGCGTGTCCAGGGCGGCGTCCAATTGTCCCGCCTCGAGCTGCACCCGGGCCAGCTGGCAGGCGGCGATCAGGTTGCGCGGGTTGGCGGCCAGGTGCGCGGACGCCGCGGCGAGGGCCGAGTCCAGGTCACCGGACCGCATCGCCAGCGAGGAGAGCGCGTGCTGGGCCTCCAGGTGCTCCGGTGCGTCCTGCAACAGACGTCGCAGCGCCCGGGTCGCCGCGGCGTCCTCGTCGTCGAGCATCAGATGCCGCGAGACCGCGAAGAGCACGTCCACGCGGGCCTTGCGGGTCAGCCGCCCGACCTCGTCGAAGGCGGCGTCGTCCGCGCCCGCCAACAGCGCGTCCAGGAGTCGTTTGCGCACGGCGGCGGGGCTGGGCCCGAAGAGCTGTGAGAACCAGTTCGGCATGCACCCCGTATCGCACGGCGGCGATCGTTCGTAAACGGCGCGGGGGCCCGCGTGCTCGGCGTTTGACAGACCCGCGCGGGCCCGGTAGGTCCGTGCCATGCCCCACACTCGAACCCGGTCCGTCGCCGGCGCGCGCCTCGCGCTCCTGGCGACCACCCTCTGTGCGCCCTGCGCCGCCGCCGCGGAGGACAAACCCCCGGCGCCGCTGCCGGAGCGCCGCCTGTACCTCACGGACCTGACGATTCTGCGCGTCAACCCGATGGGCCTGGAGACCCAGCTTCGCCTGGGCTACCAGCAGAAGCTCTACGACGCCGAATCGCTCGCGCTCCGCGACAACTTCCTCTACGGCGGCACCTACGTGCGCTTGAGCCCCGCGGCCGTGCGCACGGCGGGGGTCTTCGAGGCGCAGCCGGCGTCCGTGCTGAACCTCCGCTTCACCGTGGAGTATCTGCGCTACTTCGGCACGGCGGGCTATCTGCAGTCCGCGCCGACGGCGGACGTCGACTTCTCGGACTCCGCGCTCGCCGACGCCCGGGACTCGGCGTACTCGACGGGCGGCCTGCACGCCACCTTCGAGCCGCTCCTCCAGGCGAAAATCGGTCCCGTGGCCATCCGCAGCCGCGCCCTCCTGGGCTACTTCGACATGGACCTGCGCGGCGGCGATCGGGTCTGGTACGAGGCCACGCTGGACGCGCCGCTGCCGGGCAACGGCCTCACGCTCGCCAACGATCTGGACGTCCTGTATGTGACCGACTTCGGCCTCACGGCGGGCCTGCGATACTCCATGGTCGCGCCGCGATACACCCGGGCGCAGTCCCCGGGCGACACGGACACATCACACCATCGCCTGGGTCTGTTGGCGGCCTACACCTTCTACGACGACGGCTACACAGGCTTCAACAAACCGACTGCCGTGCTCATCACCAGTTGGTACCTGAAACACAGGTATCGGACCGGCGAGGACGTGCCCCGCGCCGTGCCCTATGTCATCGCCGGCTTCGCCTTCACGAGCGATCTGCTGGAGGTCCGCTGAGCGCCCCCGCAACTGCTTACGGCATCTCTTCCCGGGCCACCTCGAAGTACTGGTGATTGCCGACCGCGACGAGGAGCGTGGCCTCCTCGCCCGCGTCCGCCGGCAGTGTCCAGGCCACGTGCGCGGTGTGATTCTCCTGGTCGACCGGCTCGATCGCGACCTCGCCGGCCGTGGCCTGCCACGCGATCTGTTCGGGGTGCTCGGGGTAGCGGTCCGTCCAGCGGAGCGTGTAGTGGCGCACGCCGGCCTCCGGTGCGGCCGCGGGCTCGAGCGTGGGCCGCGTGCCCAGGTCGATGGAGGTCACGCACGGGCCCGGGTGACCGGTCGTGACGAGCGCGGTGTGTCCGTCGGGCAGGAGCGCCACGTCCCCGGGGCGGCCCGGTGTGTCCAGCTCGGCCACGCGCAGCGGCGCCGCGGGGCGCGACACGTCGACCAGCGAGAGGCCCCCCTCCGCGTCGACCAGGACGGCCGTCCGGCCGTCGGGCACGTACGCGATGTCCTGGAGCGGCTGCCCCAGGTCGATCGTGCCGAGCACCGTCGGCGCCTCGGGCGCGCGCAGATCCACCACGAGCAGGCCCTCGGGGCCCGTGGCCAGCATGGTCGACGCGTCCGGTGACAGCGCGAGCTCGACGACGGGCCGCGCGAGCGCGCCCTGCACGACGGGCGCGCGCGGGTCGCGGACGTCGATGATCTGCAGGCCGACCTCGTACGCGTCGGCGACGTACACGGTGGCCTCGTCCGGCGAGAGGGCCACGCTGTTCGTGTGGCGAACGTAGTGATGACTCAGCAACTCCGGCGCCGCGGGCGCGGCGACGCGCACGACGTCGAGCCCGCCGCCGCCCTCGGTGACCAGGTAGGCCGTGTCGCCGTCGGCCGTGACGACGACGTCCATCGGGTCGGCGCTCGGCGCGTCGAACACACCCGACGCGACGGGCGCGGCCATCGGGCGGACGTCGACCATCGTGAGGCCCGCCTCCCCGGCCACGAACAGGGTCTCGCCGTCCGCGGAGACGTGCAGATTGACCGCCGCGCCCGGAAGCGTCGCGGCCAGGCGGGGCGTCTCCGGCCCGGTCACGTCGAGGACGGCCACGCCCTCCCGGCCCGCGACGTACGCCGTTCGGCCGTCCGGCGCGACCTGCACGTCGGCGGCGTTGGGACACGTCGCCGAGGTGACGAGCGGCGGCGCGCCGGGGTTCTGCAGATCGAGCGACCGCACGCCGGCCTCGGTGGCCAGGATGGCCATGTCACCCGCCGCGAGGCCGAAGCCCGCGAGCGCGCCCGGCACCTCGAAGCGCCCGCGCTCGACGGGCGCCGCCGGTGCCCACACGTCCACGCGGCGAATGCCGCCCTCGTCGCCGACGAAGAGCGTGCGCTCGTCCGCCGAGAGCACGAGCGACGAGCGCCACCCCGAGGCCACGCCCGGGATGCGCCCCACCTCGACCGGCGCCGCCGGGTCGTGCGTGTCCAGGATCCGCACGTCGCCGTCGACGCCGAAATAGAGCGTCGCGCCGTCCCGGGCGAGGGTCAGGCCGCGCGCCCCCTCCGGCGCGGGCAGGCGCCCGATCACCGCCGGGGCGGCCCGATCGCGCACGTCGATCACCACCAGTTCGACGGCCCCGGTGGCGTAGACCGTGCCGCCGTCCGGAGACACGACGAGCCCGTCCAGGCCCCCCGGGTGCTCGAGCGAGGCCAGCGCGGCGGGCGCGGCAGACGTCTCCAGGTCGACGACCAGCAGCCCCGCGCGCGACGTCACGAAGGCGGTCCGCGCGTCCCGCGTCAGGGCCACACCCGTCGCGCCGCCGGGGACCGGGAGCGCGCCGAGGACCTCGGGCGCTTGCGGATCCGTCACACGCACCACGCTCAGCTCGGCGCCCGCCACGAGCGCCGTCTCAGCGTCCTCCGTCAGCGCCGCGGCCGCCAGCGCCACCGGTGCGGCCAACGCTCCGACCCGCTCGCCGAGGCCCTGGGCGTCGAACGCGAAGAGGACCAGCCCCGCCTCGCCCACCGCCAGGGCGCGCGCGCCGCCGCGGGCCGTGGCGACCGCCCGGTACGGGCCGCCGGTGTCCAGCCACGGGCGAAAGGGGTGCGCGGGGTAACCCACCCACGGCGCAGGCGGCCGCGGCGGGCGGAGGTCGGGGGGCGGGGCCGCGTCGGGGGCGTCGAGAACGTCGGCGTCCGGCGCGGCGGCGTCGGTCGTCGGGAGGCCGACGTCCGCCGTGTTTGCCTCCCCGTCGACGGGCTGGGCCGCCGCGTCGCCCCCGCCGGCGCCGCCCGTGCCACCGGAGCCACCGGAGCCACCGGAGCACCCGAACGCCAGCAGCACCCACCCCGCGACGCACCGAACGCTGCGCATGGCCGACTTCCCCGGTCTGGTTCAAGAGGGCGCAGCCTACCCGCAACTTTGGGTTCGATGACAATCGGCGCAGACGCCGCGCCCCGCCCGGTCACCGCGCGAGCGAGCCCGACCCCTCGCAGATGAAGCTCTGGTAGGCGTCGCACTCCAGGTCGTTGAAGCTCAGCGCGTCCGTGAAGTGCACACAGTCCTCGCCCGTCTCGGAGCCGTCGAACTCGTTGTTGGGCTCGCCCTCGGCCCACGGCAGGCCCCGCCACGCCGAGCCGTCCGACCAGGTGAAGGTGCCCTCGAACCCGGCGTCCGTGGCCCCGATCCAGGCCCGGGTCACGTCCAGGGGCTCGCCGACGGCCGCCAGGAACGCCTGCTCGTCGCCGTCATTCACCGTCACGAGGTCGCCGCCCCGCGCGCGACACGCCGCCTGCGCCTCGGCCCAGGTCGCGCTCTGCGGGCAGAACAGATAGGTCCGGTCGAAGCGCGTGGCGCGTCGGCAGTCACAGCCGGCCGTGCCCGCGTCCAGCTCGGCCTGGGTGCAGTCCTCCACGGGCGCCGGGGCCTCCGCCGGGATGTGTTCGGAGCCGAGGCACGCGCGTTCCAGGGGGCGCGATGCCTGGAAGCTGCAGTAAAAGTCCGTCCCCGTGCACTGCCCGGTGAAGCCATCCTGAGAGAGCGTCGCGGAGCAGCGGACGTTGGCCACGGACACATAGTCGACCTGACCGCCCACGATGCTCGTCGTCGCGGCCGTGCCGTCGTCGCAGGAGAGCTGCACCGAGCAGTCGTCCTGCAGGATCGTGCAGTACGTCGGGGGGCAGCTCCCGGTCATCGTGTACACGCCCTCCATCGCGAGGCAAGTGCCCGGGCAGAGGTCGACCACGGCCTCCTCTTCGGGCGTGCAGGCCGCCGAGAGGAGGCCCAGGCCGAGCGCGAGCCGTGCGGTGATGGCGAACCTCATGCAATCCCCCTCCAGAGTCGGGGTCCGAGACTCGCAAACCGACCGGGGCGCGTAAAGGGCGTTCGTCACCCGCGCCCGGTCACCTCGGGGCTTCGGAGGCCAGCGCGGGCTCGGCGGGCTGGCGTACCAGGACGATCTCCAGCGTCGACTCGGGCCGGTCGTCGACCTCGGTGCACGAGGGCTCGTGGTTGGACCGACCGACGAGCGCGGCGAGCAGCGTCCCCGGCACGGGGCGGGACGGGGCGTGCGCCCGCACGAGGAACGCCTGTCCCATGCACTCGATGTCGTCCTCGTACGATTCGGAGAACAGGACCTCCAACGTGCACGCCTCGAGGTCGATGGTGGCCTTCGACGGCTCGCAGCAGCCGAACGCCAGGAGCCACTCGGGCCCGACCAGCCGCTGGTCGGTCAGCTCGCCGCCGATCTGGAACTCCGTCGGCCTGTACTTGGGCGCGCGATGGATGACCCAGTCACCCCGGAAGTCACAGGCCTCGCCGCCCGGGGCGTCGGCGTCGTCGCAGCCCGCGCCGAGGGCGCAGAGCCCGGCGGCAAACAGGGCCGACCGCGCTCGCCGCATCCTGCACAGGGTCTGCTTCACGCCGTCTCCTCCGCGTCTCCCGGCACCCGCAGGAGCGCCGCCATGAGCGCATCCGCCACGGCCCCGCGCCGGCGGCGGGTCACGCCACGGTACACCACGGCGGGCAGCCCGCGCACGGAGCGTGACTCGAGTCCCGGCGGGCACGGCACGATGTCGTTGATCAGCGCCACGCCCACGTTCAGGCGGGCGAGGGCGAGCATCGCCTCCCAGCCGCTCGCCTCGGCGGCCACCCGGGCGGGGCCGAGGCCGCGACCGGAGAGCAGGGCCTCGACCGCGACGCGCAGTGGTCGGCCGGCGGCGGGCAGGATCAGGGGCAGCGTGGCGAGGGCGCGGGCGCCCATCGGGGCCTCGGGCGGCCCCTCGAAGTGCTCGGCGTGGCCCACGGCGCGCACTTCGCTCTGCTCCAGGATGCGGGCCGTGAGCGTGCCGGGGAGCGTCAGGCCGCCCGCGTCCCCGACGACGGCGGCGTGGGCCTCGCCCGAGGCGACCAGGGTGAGCGCCGTCGCGGCGTCGGCCACGCGGACCTGCAGGCGACCCGGCTCGGCGCGCGCGAACGCGGCCACGCGGGCGGCGACCACGTGCACCAGCGCGCCCTCGCCGCAGGCCAGCACCGCCGGCCCCGCGCGCTCCCCGTGCAGTTCCGCGCGCAGCGCCTGCTCGGCCTCCAGCACGGTCCTAGCGTGGGCCAGGAGCGCCTCGCCGGCGGGTGTCAGCGCGAGCGCGCGGCCCTCACGGGTGTAGAGCGGCGCGTCCAGGGCCTCGGAGAGTCGGCGCACCACGGCGAAGAGCGCCGGCTGCGAAAGGTGCACACGCGCGGCGCCGTGCGTGAAGGAGCGCGTCGTCGCGAACGCCACGAAGGCCCGCAGGTCGTCCGAGTCCATCGCGCTCACCCGTCTCCAGGAATCACAATTGCTGATAGTTCATATCAACAATCGAGTGGTCTTCCCAGGGGGGTCCGATATCTTCAAGGGCGTCACCCCTTCCGGAGAGAACCGATGTCCGACCGAGATGCCCTTCGCCGCAAGAGCCACACGCTCTCGCGGCTCCTGCGCCACGCCGCGAACGAGGCCCGCCTGCAGATGGACGCCGCCGGGTTCGCGCCGGTGGCCAACGTGCTGCGCGCCGCTCACATGACGCTCGACGAGCTCCACGCCGTCGTCGCCGAGAACAACAAGACCCGCTACGAGCTCAGCGCCGACGGCCAGCGCATCCGCGCCAGCCAGGGGCACTCGCTCGCCGGTACACCCGTCACGCTCGAGGGCCTGGAGGCGAGCTGGCAGGTCGTCACCGACGACGCGCCCGTGTTCCATGGCACGAGCGCGGCGGCGGCGCAGGCCATCCTGACCTCGGGCGGCATCCACGCCGGCGAGCGCACGCACGTGCACCTGGCGCCGGCGACGGACAGCGTGGTGGGCAAACGCGCCGCGGTGGACGTGCTGCTCGAGGTCGATCCCACGCGGCTGCGCGCCGCGGGTCAGACGCTCTACCGCGCGCCCAACGGTGTGCTACTCACCCGCGCCGTGCCCACCTCGGCGATCGTGGGGCTTCGCGGCAGCACGAACGCCGGGCGCGCGGCCGAGGCGGCGCTGCGGGCGTTGCTGCCCACAGCGAGGTAGGCGAACGTCAGCCCAGGCCCAGCGCCGAGGCGTGGTGCCGCAGGTGCGCCTCGACGAAGGTCGAGATGAAGTAGTAGCTGTGGTCGTAGCCCTCGTGCAGGCGCAGGTCGAGGTCCTGCCCGGCGGCGGCGCAGGCCTCAGCGAAGAGCTCCGGCTGCAGTTCCCGCGCGAGGAACTTGTCCCCCGTGCCCTGGTCGATGCGGATGCGCCCGGGGAACGTGCGCTGCGACACGAGCGCCGTGGCGTCGTGTGCGGCCCAGGCCGCGGCGTCGTCCCCCAGGTAGCCGGCGAAGGCCTTCTGGCCCCAGGGCACGCGGCTCGGCGCCACGATGGGCGCGAAGGCGGACACGCTCTGGTACTCGCCGGGGAGCGAGAGCGCCAGCGTGAGCGCGCCGTGCCCGCCCATCGAGTGCCCGAAGAGGCCCCGCGTGTCCGTCGACGCGGGGAAGTGGGCCTCCACCGCGGCCCGCAGCTCGCGCGTGACGTACGTCTTCATCCGGTACGCGTCCGACCAGGGGGCCTGCGTGGCGTCCAGATAGAACCCCGCGCCCTGGCCGAAGTCCCAGGCGTCCGCGTCCCCGGGGAACCGCGCGGTGCGCGGGCTCGTGTCGCTGGTGACCAGCATCAGCCCGAGCTCCGCGGCCACCCGCTGCGCCCCGGCCTTGATGACGAAGGTCTCCTCGGTGCAGGTGAGCCCAGCCAGGAAGTACAACGCGGGCACCCGCGCGCCGGCCAGCGCCGCGGGCGGCTGGAACACGCCGAACCGCATGGGACCGGCGCAGGCCGCGCTCTCGTGCCGGTAGAACCCCTGCAGACCGCCGAACGCGCGGTGTTCGGAGAGCGTCTCGAGCGCCGACACGCTCAGAACTCGACCACGGTGCGGATGGACGTGCCCGCGTGCATCAGGTCGAAGGCCTCGTTGATGCGCTCGAGCGGCAGCTTGTGGGTGATCAGGCTGTCGATGTCGATCTTGCCGTCCATGTACCAGTCGACGATCTTGGGCACGTCCGTGCGGCCGCGGGCGCCGCCGAAGGCCGAGCCCTTCCACACGCGCCCCGTGACGAGCTGGAACGGCCGCGTGGAGATCTCCTGCCCCGCGCCGGCCACGCCGATGACGACGCTGACGCCCCAGCCGCGGTGGCAGCACTCGAGCGCCTGGCGCATGAGCTTCACGTCCCCCACGCACTCGAAGCTGTAGTCCGCGCCGCCCTTGGTCAGCTCGACGATGTGGGGCACGAGGTCGCCCTTCAGATCGCGCGGGTTGACGAAGTGCGTCATGCCGAACTGGCGGGCGATGGCCTCGCGCTCGGGGTTGATGTCGATGCCGACGATCATGTCCGCGCCGGCGAGCTTGGCGCCCTGGATCACGTTCAGGCCGATGCCGCCGAGGCCGAAGACCACCACGTTGGCGCCGGGCTCCACCTGCGCGGTGTAGATGACCGCGCCGATGCCGGTGGTCACGCCGCAGCCGATGTAACAGACCTTGTCGAAGGGGGCGTCCTTGCGGATCTTCGCCAGCGCGATCTCGGGCATCACGGTGAAGTTCGAGAAAGTCGAGCAGCCCATGTAGTGATGGATCTTCTGGCCGCCGATGGAGAAGCGGCTGGTGCCATCGGGCATGACACCCTGGCCCTGCGTGGACCGGATGGCCGTGCACAGGTTGGTCTTGCGGCTCAGGCAGCTCTTGCAGCCGCGACACTCCGGTGTGTAGAGCGGGATGACGTGGTCGCCCTTGGCGACGGACGTGACGCCCGGGCCGACGTCCACGACGACGCCGGCGCCCTCGTGCCCGAAGATGACCGGGAACAGGCCCTCGGGGTCGCCCCCGGAGCGGGTGAACTCATCGGTGTGACAGACCCCCGTGGCCTTGATCTCCACGAGGACCTCGCCGGCGCGGGGGCCTTCGAGATCGACGGTTTCGATGACCAGGGGCTTGCCGGCTTCATAGGCGACTGCTGCGCGTGTTTTCATGCCGCGCATGATGAAAGACGCGCGCCGACGGACAAAACGAAAAGTCGAAATTGCTCACTTTCCCGTCGGCGCGACCTGTGCCCAGAAGACGCCGCGGAACTGCCCCTGCGCGAAGCCGGTGGCCTGGTCGGCGGGGTACCTCTGCTTCAGCAGCCCGCGGACCTCCGGGGAGACGGCGGCCTCCGCCCCGTGGCACTTCACGCAGGGCTCGCCGACCAGGATGGTCTCGACGTACCCCGTGCCACCGTCCGGCAGGGCGACGACGCGGTGGTCTCCCTCTTTGGGGGGCGCGGCGGCGAGCTCGGCCATGGGGGCGACGACCCAGGCCGGCGGCGCGTTGACCGGGTTGCGCAGCTTCACGGCCGAGCGGCCGACCGTGACGCCGTCGTGCGCGGCCGCGGCGGCGAGCCCCGGCGCGGACACGGCGCAGGCCTCGATGGCGGCGACGGGCCCCTGGGCGAGCGCCGAGGTCAGCGTGGCCTTGAGCGAGGCCTTGAACGGCCCGAGCACGGCGCGGGCGCGGTCGACGGGCGTGGCCGCGGGCGCGGGCGCGCTCGACGCCGGGAGCGGCTGGGCGGCGGCGGGGGCGGCGAGGCCGGCGGTGAGCGTGAGCACGAGCGCGGCGGCGAGACGACGGGGGGCGAAGGTCGGCATGGGTGACTCCGGGTCGGGATGGCGCCCCCGAGGAGGCGTCATCGGCCCGAAGTGTTACGGCCGCGACTTGCGATACCCATCCATGAGCGCGGCGAAGATCATCGCGCCGATGCGGTCCGCGCCCTGCCGCGTGGGGTGCGTCATGTCCCCGCCGCCCAGGTGGTTCTTGTACCACCGGGCCATCGAGCCCTCGCCGCCCATGGCCTTGAAGGTGTCGAAGAACGCGCAGCCGGCCATGTAGGCCACGCGGCGCTGAACGTCGGAGATCCGCTGCACCACGGGCCGGCTGACGAGCTCGCCCTTGTCGTTCGTGTCCGCGCGGTCCATGGGGCCCACCAGCAGGCAGGGCACGTCCGGCAGCCCGGCGCGCAGGCCGCGCACCACGGGGAGCAGGTCCTCGCGGTAGTTCTTGGTGCCCAGGTCGGCCGCCTCGCCCTCGTTCGTGCCGTAGTGCAGCACCACCAGGGCCGGGTCGCGCTGGCGCAACTGCGCATACCAGTGCTCCGGATTCAGGAATCGCAGGACCTTCACGCGGGTGCCGTCCACGCCGATGCTGTCGTAGACGACGCCGGGCACGCGCCGCTCCAGGGCCACGCCGAACAGCCGCGCCTCGCCGCCGCCGACCGTCGTCACGCGGACCTTGTGGGGGGCGTCGTCCAGGTCGAACCGGCCGAACACGGCCTGCTCCGCGGGCTGGCGCGCGTTCACGGTGCCGACGACCGCGCCGTCCACGCGGACCTCGAAGCTCGCCGCGCGGGGGCCGCCCCAGGCGAAGACCTCGACCCGGCCGATCTTCTGGTTCAAGGGTTCCAGGGCCGCGGCCTCCGGCGTGTCCGGCTTGCCGTTCTGGTCGCGCGGCGCGTACTCGACCCACTCGCCGGGGGCCTCCGCGCGCACGGCGACCGCGCCCAGGCCGTAGAAGCCATCGCCGAGCTGCGGCCGCGTGATGCGGTTGATGCGCCAGTCCTCGCTCGTCTTGATGTCCAGGTTGTTGCGCCGATACCAGGGCGAGGTCAGGCCGCCGAGCACGAAGCCGTGGCCGGCGTCGCCGAACTTCTTCTGGAGCAGGCGCCGCAGCGTCTGCGTGATGTAGTCCCCGGTGATGAGCGAGTCGCCGTAGTGGACCACACGCGTCTGCCCCTGCCCCGCCGCGGTGCGGGCGAGCGAGGCGTAGAAACCGTCGAGGACGTGGTGGGGATCCTCGATGGGCATCAGGCTCAGGCCGTTGCCCAGGTCGCGCGCCTCGGGCGCGGGCGGCAGCGGCGTGGACTCCTCGAAGACACCGCGGAGCGCGATGGGCGCGCGGCTGCCGGGCGCGGGGGCCGCGGCGGGCGGGCTCGAACCGGGGCTCGCGGCCGGGGGCGCAGGCTCCGGCGCGCCGGCCAGGGCCATGAGGGCGCCGTCGTCCACGGGGACCTCGGCGGCCAGGGCGTCGTCACCGCGGTTGGACTCCCAGGGCAGGGCGTCGTGCTCGAAGCGCAGGAACCGGGGGACCAGCTCGGACAGCTGCTCGGGCACCCAGCGCAGGCGGTCGCCGGCGGGGCCGGGCAGGAGCTGCGCCACGGCCGCCAGCAGCGCGATGAACAGCAGCGTGCGGCCGGTCTTGGTGCCGAAGGCCAGGGCCGGCGTGAGGGCCGTCGGGGGGGATTCGGTCTGGGTTTCGCTCACGACGCGGGCTCTCAGAACTGAAAGTAGATGAACGGCACGACCTTGGCTTGCACGACCTCGCGCAGACCGAAGCCGAGGGCCACGAGCCCCGCCGCCTGCGCGAACGCGGGCAGCGCGACGAAGCGGCGAATGCCCGACTCGAACCAGGTGCGGGGCCAGAAGTGCGTCACGAAACCGACGGCCATCACCAGCAGGAGCGGGCCCGTCAGGTTGGTCGTGCCGCCCTCGAAGGCGAAGATGCGGGTCAGGACGTCCTGCGCCTCGCCGAAGCCGTGCGCTCGGAAGAAGACCCAGGCCAGGCAGACGAAGTTGAACGTGGCGAAGACGGCAAGCGCCGTGCCGAGCCCGCCGAAACGCCCGCGCAGCAAAGGGCCGAGGCCGGCCGCGTCCCGCCGCTCCTGCCAGAAGCGCAGCACCGCGAGCGCCCCGCCGTGGAGCGCGCCCCAGATGACGAAGTTCCAGGACGCACCGTGCCAGAGGCCGCCGAGCAGCATCGTCAGGAGCAGGTTGCGGTAGGTCTTCCAGCGCCCCCCGCGGTTGCCGCCCAGGGAGACGTACAGATAGTCGCGCAGCCAGCTCGAGAGCGAGATGTGCCAGCGCCGCCAGAACTCCTGCAGGTTCTTCGACTGGTAGGGCGCGTCGAAGTTCAGGGGGAAGCGGATGCCGAGCAGCAGCGCCGTGCCGATGGCGATGTCCGTGTAACCGCTGAAGTCACAGTAGATCTGGAGCGCGTAGCCGTAGACGCCGGCCAGCATCTCGATGCTGGAGAACTGGTGGGGCAGGTCGAACGTGCGGTCGACCAGGTTCACGGCCAGGTAGTCGGCGACGAGCACCTTCTTGAACAAGCCGATGGCGATGAGGGCCAGGCCGCGGCCGCCCATCTCGTCCGTGAGCGCGGGCCGATTGCGCAGCGCCGGCAGCAGGTCGTGGGCGCGGACGATGGGCCCGGCGAGCAGCTGCGGGAAGAACGCCACGAACGTGAGGTAGCGCAGGTAGTTCGGCTCGGGTTCGATCTCGCGGCGGTAGACGTCGATGGCGTAGCTCATCGACTGGAACGTGAAGAACGAGATGCCCGCCGGCAGGATGAGCGAGGAGTGCGGGAGCGCGATGTCCAGGCCGGCGACGTTCACCAGCGACGCGGCCGAATCCATGAAGAAGTTGAAGTACTTGAATATGGAGAGAATGCCCAGGTTGTAGCAGATGAGGAACACCAGCCACCGCTTGCGGGCGGCGGCGTCCGTGCTCATCGCCAGGCGGCCGGCGCAGAACCAGTCGACCGTCGAGGACGTGAAGATCAGCAGCAGGTACCAGCGGTTCCACGACCCGTAGAAGACGTAGCTCGCCACCAGGAGCAGGAACGACGGGAACCAGCGCAGACGCACGGTCGTCCAGTAGACGACGAAGACGACGGCCAGGAACACGAAGTAGGACAGGGAGTTGAACTGCACGGCGAGCGACTCGGGGCGTGGGGGCGGGACTCGTTACCGCACTCGCCCGCGCGGGCGCAAGCGGGGCGAGGGTCAACGGGGCGTGCAGATGCCGGCGGACGGATCGTCGTCGGCCGGGCGGCACTCGGCGTTGGCCGGGCACTCCGCCGCGCCCGGGTTGAAGTAGCAGGTCTCCCCGAGGGCCAGCGGCGCGCCGCAGACGCCGTCGAGGCCTTCGACGGTCCGGCAGACGCCGTTTCCAGCGCAGCCCGGATCGGCGAACCGCTCGCTGCAGGGCGCGCCGAGGGGCAGGTCGACCAGACACACGGCGGTCTGGGCGTTCGCGCCGCGACAGGTCGTGCCGGGCACGCACACCGCGTAAGCGTCACAGGCCTCTCCCGGCTGGGCAAAGGGCCGGCAGGGCGACCGCTCGCCGAGGTTCGGGGGCGGACAGAAGAGGCCCGGCCCGCAGAACCCGGAGCCAGCGCAGGCCGAGCCCGCCTCACCGACGCCGATGGCCTCGCACTGCTCCGTGATCGCGTTGCAGCGGAGGCTGGCGCCACATTCGGCGTGGTTCCAGCACCGGTCGCCCGCCACCCCCACGAAGATGGGCCCGCAGATGCCCTCGCGCAAGCAGTGGAGACCGGGGGCGCACGGGCAGGCCTCGCCCGGGCCGCCCTCCACGCACACTGCCGGCGCGCCCGGCGCCGGCGCGCGACACGCGCCCCGCACGCAAACCGTCGTCTCGAGATCGCAGGGCGCCCCCACCGCCGCGGGGACCCTGCAGCGCCTCGGGAAATCGGGGAGGGCCTCGCATCGCGCCGGTGCGGCGCACGCCCCCACCTCCACCCCGCCGCAGGCGGCACCCGGAGGCAGCGGCGGCACGCAGGTGGAATCCCGTTCGCGACGGACCAGGCCCGCCGGGCACGCCCCGTCCGAGCCGGACAACGGCCACGGACGGAGGCTGCAGACGCCACCGACGCAGTCGTCCGTCAAGGCGCAGCCCGAGTTGAAGCCGGACGCCCAGGCGCAGGGCTCACCCGTGGGGATCGGGGCGAGGCACGCGCGCGGCCCGTCCGCTTCGGCGCGGCAAACGAGTCCGTCGACGCAGATGTTCTCCGTCGCGCGGTCGCGCCCGCACGGTTCCCCGGCCCACAGGGCGGCGGAGCAGACGCCGCCGAGACAAAAGTGCCCGGGTCGACAGTCCTCGTCCCGTGCGTCGTCGCAGGGGTCACCGACCGCGCCGCGCGGTGCGCACACCGGTTCGGCCAGCGAGGTCCAGCAGTGGTCGCTCGCGCACTCCCAGTCGTACTGACAGCCCTCGCCGTCGGGCAGCGGCGTGGCGGCGCAGTGGCGTCCGTTCGCCGGACCCAGGCACCTCAGGTCGCTCCGACACGACGGATTTTCGTGGGTGCACGGCGCCCCCTCGGGTAGCGAGCCGATGGGGACGCACTGCCTTCGACCGTCGACGAGCTCGCAGTACTGGAAGTTCCGACAATCGCCTGCGAAGGGCGCTTGCGGCGGGAATTCGCACGCATCGCCTGCCTCCCGCACGGCGTGACAGCGTGGCGGCTCCGCCGACTCGAACTGGTAACATTCGCTGCCCGGCGCACACGTGCCCGCGGTTGAGCCCTCCGAGAAGGAGAGGAAGTCGAGCGAGCGGAAATCGAGTTGCCCCGGGCCCAGCCCAAAAATCCCGTCAGAGAGCTCCTGGAACGCGCCCAGGCAGCGTTCACCGACCTCGACGCGAGGCGGAAAGCACAAAAACTCGAAGCGGATCTCCTCGAACCCCGACCGCGATTCTCCGCAGAACAGCCCGAGCGCGCACGGCCTGTTCGCCGGGTGGCACGCCTCGAACGGACCGGGCGGCGGCGCGGC
>CAINDO010000465.1 GCA_903847385.1 uncultured Myxococcales bacterium | reverse complement strand
GGCGGGGGCGGCGCGGCGTCCGCGGGGGGCGGCGGGGGCTCCACGGCGGCGGCCGCCTCCAGAACGTCCAGCAACACATCCACGGCGGCGTGTACGTCCAGCGTGTCGGCGTCGACGGTCAGGAAACTCGTGACTCGGGACAGATCGCAGAGCGCGGCCGGGCCCAGACCGTAGGCGCCGGCGGCGTCCACGCTGCGGGCGAAGGCATAGGCGTCCAGCACCAGACCGGCCCCGGCGAAGGCGCGGAGCGTGTCATCGGCGCCCGCGGGCACGGCGGCGTCCCCGGCGGCGACCACGGCGCGCACGGCCTCCGCGGCGCGGGCGAGGCCGTTGGCCTGCGGGAACGTCGGGTCTCCGGCGACGAGGTCGTACGAGATCGGGCTGACGACCCCGGAGAGGCGCCCCAGGGCCGTGCCGAAGCGCACGAGGCGGTCGGCGGCGGCGGCGTCCCCCGGCGTGAGCAGCAGCGCCTGGCGGGTGAAGGCCTCGGCCAGGCGTCGCCAGCGGGCGAGCGGCAGCTGGTCGGGCAGCGGCGCGGCGGTGTCGTCCACGAAGGCGACGGGCGCGACGCCCCAGGGCGTGCCGCAGGTGTCACCCACGAGCGCCATGCCGGCCTGGGCCGGGAGGCGCGGCAGGGCGGGCTCGCCGTAGGTCGGGTGCGAGTCGGCGGCCAGGCGCAGGCGGGCGGGCAGGTCCGTCTGGGCGTCGCGCACGCGGCCGAGGGCGGCGCAGGCCGGGCTCTCCGGGGGCTCGGCGCCGCCCGGGGCGCAGGCGTCGGTCAGGGCGTCCCCGGCGAGATCGCGGGCGATGCGCTCGGGCAGCGGGGCCAGGGCCGCCAACACACTCACGAAGCGCGTGCCCGCGGCGCAGCCCGGGACCTCGGAGGCGCCGAGGACGTCCTTGGCGCCGGGGCCCTCGGTGACCTGCCGGGCGGCGTTGATGCCATAGGTGCCGTTGCCGCGCGGCGCCTGGAGCACCGCCGCCAGATGCCCCGGCGCGTGGGCGATCAGCGTGAAGGCGTCCGCCTCGGCCGAGAAGATCACGGACACGGCGGCCCCGGGCAGCGGCCGGCCGCGCGGGTCGACCACGGTCACGCGGAAGAAGTCGTCGCCGGTCCGGGTCGTGAGATCACCCGTGCCTTCGGGCAGCGTCGCCGCGCCGCCGGTGTCATCGACGACGGTGGGTGTGCAGCCGGCCGCGTCCGGTCGAATCCCCAGGTCCCACTCGACCGCGGCGTCCACCACGGCGTCGAGCACCTTCAGGTCCGGGGGCGGGGCGAAGTCGATGGGCGTGGCGTCCTCGCGCTGGCTCAGGTCCGCGTCCACCACGGGGCCGATGTCTCGAATCGAGATGACCTCGGCGTCCACGGTGGCCTTCTTCGAGGTCGAGGCATCGCCACACGCGGTCGCGCCCAAGAGCGCCGCGCCGAGGGTGAGGAGTCGGGCCGGGTGAGAGCGTCGCATCGGGGGCCTCCGGGGAGCGGTTTCGAGGGTGAGATCAGAGCGCCGGAATCGGCACGAAGACGGGCACGGTGGCGTCGGAGACGCCGGTGCCGAGCTGCCCGCGGGTGCCATGGCCCCAGCAATACAGACCGGGGGGGCCATCGGGCACCGAGGCGATGCCACAGGCCGTGCGATCACCGATGGAGAGTTTCCCGGCGAAGGCCAGATTCCCGGCCTCGACGTTCGAGGTCCGCGGGAGGTACTCGTTCTCCCGGTAGCCGTTGCCGAGCAGCCCGGACTCGTTGTCGCCGCCGCAATGGACTCGACCGTCGGCGTCCGTGGCACAGACGACCTGGGGGCCCACGGCGACGCTGCGCCAGCGACCCGATGCCAGCGTCACCCACTGCTCCGGGAGGGGCGCCGCAGGGCCCCCCGCCTCGGCGGGCAGGCTGCCGCAGGTCACACTTCTGGGGTCAGGCACGTCGATGGGGCCGCGCAGGCCGCACAGGAGGTCGCCGCGCGCGTCGATCTGCAGCCAGTCCGTCGCCGGGTCGAGGACCACGGGCCGCAGCAGGGGCTCCCGCGTCTCGGACGTCCCAGCGTCGCGGCGGTTCCAGAAGTCGCGCATGCCCCCCCAGCCGAGGAGCCGGCGGTCCGAGTCGATGGCGAAGGTCCGGGTGTCACCGACCGCGACGTCGTCGAAGGTGGCGCCCACGCCGAGCTGAACGGTCAGCGGGGTGGGCCCCAACGGGCCGAGCTCCGTCGAGTCCGGGCCGAGCCTGCCTTCGAGGTTGCCCCCCCAGCACCGCGCGGTGCCGGCCACGCCGGGCTCGAACTCGCACCCGCCGGCGCTGTCCACGGCGACCGTCGTCCCGCTTCCGCGCTCGACCATATCGCCCGGCACGTCCTGCGGGGTCAGGGCGGGCACATGCTCCCGGGCGTCGCCGAGCTGTCCGCGATCGGCGCGGCCCCAGCACACGACGAACGCGTCGTCCAGGGGCGGCGCGGGGACACCGGTGGCGCAGGCGAACCCCTGCCCGACGGCCACGTGGGTGAAACGCGCGGCCCGGGTGAGCTGCATCGGTGTGTCCACGTGGCTCGTGGAGCGGTCCAGCAGCAACCCCGTGGTCGCGTCCCCCCAACAGAACAGATCGCCGAGCCCGCCCAACGGCTCGCCGACGGGCGCGACGACGGCGCAGGCCGCCCCGGACGTGCCCACCGAGAAGTCCCGGATCTCCCCGGGGAGCGGCACGGCGACGGGCCTCAGCTCCGCGCTGAACACACCCGCGCCGATCTGTCCGTCGGCGGTGGAGCCGAAGCAGGCCAGCTCTCCGAGTGTCGTCAGCGCGCATGTGTGGTCGGTGCCTACGGCCACGGTGTCCCACCGGCCGCGCGGCGGGGACAAAACGGGGTACGGATCGTCCAGGACGTCCTCGATGTCGGGCGAGCCGTTGCCTCGCTGCCCGTATCGGCCCTCGCCGGTGCAGATCAGGCGGTCCCCCGAGCGCCGGCAGGTGGTCGAGCCGCCCGCGGCGACGAAGTCGACCTCGCCGACCAGCTCGACCGGCTGGTCGGTCCAGTCACAGGACCTCGCCACGCCCTCGCCATCGACGCAGGCGGCCGCGCGACCGAGCTGACCCTGGTAGTTGGCGCCGAAACAGACAGCCTTCCGGTTCACGTCCCGCGCACAGGTGTGGCCGTCCCCCACCCCGACGGACTGCCAGGTCCGCTCCGGGAGGATGGGCCGGGGGACCAGGTCGCACGCGGTGTTCTCGTCGTCCGAAATGGGGCACGGTCCCGTGCCATCGGTCAGGCCCGTCTGGCCGAGCTGCGCGGCGCCCCAGCAGGACAGCCGGCCGTCTCCCTGCAGGCCGCAGGTGTGGGTCAACCCGGCGACGACGAAGGTCCAGTCGGTGTCCGTCCCCACGCGCTCCGGGGTGAAGATCGTCTCCTGCACGCGCCCCAGGCCGAGCTGCCCGAAGGCGGCGGCCCCCCAGCAGTATAGCTCGCCGGCGCCCCGCACGCCGCAGGTGTGGCCACCGCCCGCCGCGACGTGCAGCCAGTCGGCGTCGATCCCCACGCGGCGCGGCTGGTCCGCGGGCGGCGCACCCGGCCCGTGGCCGAGGCGGCCGTTGGCCGCGGCGCCCCAGCAGAACAGCCCCCCGGGCGCCTCCGCGTCGTCCACGGCCCGGATGCCGCAGGTGTGCGCCAGCCCCGCCGAGACGGACGCCCAACGCGTGCCGGGCGCGATCTCCTGCGGGGTGGCCATGCGGGTCACGTTCGCGTCGCTCAGGCCGAGCTGGGCGTCGTAGTTGGCCCCCCAGCAGAACAGACGGCCCACGGACGTGAGTGCGCAGGTGTGCCCGCCGCCGTGACGGATGTCGTAGGTGCTCGAGCGGGTGGGCTCGCTCTGAGCGCCGCTGACGGCGACCTGCACCCAGTGTTCCCCCACGGGGCCGACCTGGGCGTCGCCCGTCGCGCCGCCGGGGCCCGCGTC
>CAINDO010000464.1 GCA_903847385.1 uncultured Myxococcales bacterium | reverse complement strand
GGCTCGGGCGCCCTCG
The DNA here is from genome assembly GCA_903847385.1 of uncultured Myxococcales bacterium. Classification (GTDB taxonomy): domain Bacteria; phylum Myxococcota_A; class Bradymonadia; order UBA7976; family UBA1532; genus CAINDO01. Next base: position 36,739 of record CAINDO010000464.1, on the reverse strand, counting down.
GCGTCGGCGACGGGCCCGGGCGCAGCGTCGCTCGCGGGCGCAGCGTCCGGCATGGGAGCGGGCGCGGCGGCGTCCGCGGGCGCGTCCGAGGTCTTCGTCTCGAGACACGCGCCGAGGAGCACGGCCAGCAGAAACTCAGGTCGCGCGCCCTTTGCGCCGATTCGGTGAAGGAATCGCGCACCTCGCCCGGATTCGAAAACGAATTTGCTCCCCATGGGGGCTATCCTGACATCGACCCATCCGGCGGCAAGTGCAATTCGCCGCCCTGCTTCGGAGTCCCTCGCTTGTCTGCCCCCGCCCTCTTCGACCCGCAACTCTGGACGCCCCCGCGCGCGCTGGCCTTCGCCCGCGGCCTGTACCACGTGGCCGCCAGCGACGGCATCACGGCGGACGAGCGGGCGCTCCTGGGCCACTTCCTCGACGCCGCGGGCGCGCCGGCGGACCTGGACGCCCTGATCGCCACGCCCTTCGACTTCGCCGACGCGCGCCGCGAGCTGGACTCCCACTGGATTCGTCGCCTGATGGTGCGCGCCTGCCGCGTGCTGGCCGAGATCGACGGCGGGCCGACGGACGGCGAGCGCGACGCCCTGCGCGCGATGGCCCTGGGCCTGGGTGTGGGCGAGCGCCTGGCCCTGGCGCCCGCCGAGCGCATCCTGTCCCGCCCCGCGGAGATCGTGCCGTGGATCGCCGGGCAGCCCGTCGACTGGGTCTCCTGGGACGACGAGGCGCAGGCGGGGACCTTCTGGTCGTTCCCGGCGGGCACCGCGCCCCTGGCCTACGGCGCCAAGCTGATGGTCGCCCGCGGGCAGGCCCTGGCGGTGTTCCGCGAGCCCTCGAGCTTCGACCTGCTGCCGGACGGCGTGCACGAGGCGACGCCCGAGACCCTGCCGGTGCTGGCGGAGAGCGCCGGCTGGCAGTCCGGGCCGGTGGCGGCGCGGCTGACCTTCATCTCGCTGGGGCCCACGGACATGCTCCGCTGGGGCAGCGTGGACCCCATCGCCGTACCGGGCGCGACGACCGGCGCGGAGCCGGTGCCGCTGCGGGCCTTCGGGCGCTTCAGCGTGCGCATCGGGGACGCTTCGCGGGCGTTCCCGCGCTTCTGCCGCACGGGTTTCCTGCCGACCGAGGAGTTCGAGACCCGCGTGCGCCGCATGGCCGCGGGTCGCTTCGGCGAGGCCCTGCGCGAGCTGGCGCAGACCGAGGGCTGGAGCGCCGAGCGCCTGCTGCAGGAGTCCGGGAGCGTGATCGACCGCGCGCGGCCGACCATCGAGCGCGCCTTCGCCGAGGCCGGGCTCGTCGTCCGCCGCTTCGAGATGGAGAGCCTGACCGGCCCGCTGGCCCTGGAGCTCCGCACGACGGGCGGCAGCCGCGTGCTCAACGGCGGCGGCTTCGCCAACCAGACGCACGGGCAGTCCGCGGCCGTCACACCCGAGGCCGCGCTCTCGTGCCACCGCTGCCTGAACGCGCTGCCGCCCAACGCCCGCTTCTGCGCGCAGTGCGGGGCGCCGCAGCGCAAGGCCTGCGCCACCTGCGGCACGGACGTCTCCGTGCGCGCCAAGTTCTGTCCGCAGTGCGGCTCGGCGCAAGCGGGGACGGGGCCGACCTGAGACGCGCGGCTCGGGCCGCGCGGGCTCGCGCGGGATTGCACCGAAGTCGACCCTTGGGGCATATTGACGCGCCGCGTCACGCAGCCCTCCCCTTCGGAGCCATCCGCCATGTCGCAGAATCGCTGGGCCCAGCAGACCCTTTGGGGTTGGGGCCGCTATCCCCGGGTCGAGAGCCTCGTCGCCCGCCCCGAGCGCCGTAAAGAGGTCCTCGACGCCCTGGCCGACCGCCAGGGTGACCCCGTGCTCGCCTTCGGCCTCGGCCGCTGCTACGGCGACGCCGCGCTGCTGCGCGAGGGCCGCGTCGTCCTGACGCGCCGCCTGGACCGCATGCTGGCCTTCGACCCGGAGACGGGCTGGCTGCGCTGCGAGGCCGGCGTCTCGCTCGAGGAGATCCTCCACACCTTCGTGCCGCGGGGCTTCTTCCCGCCGGTGGTGCCGGGCACGCAGTTCGTGACCGTGGGCGGCGCCATCGCCTGCGACATCCACGGCAAGAACCACCACGTGGACGGCTCGTTCGCCGACCATATCCGGCGCGTCGAGCTGCTGGTGGCCGACGGCCGCGTGGTCACCTGCGGGCCGGACGAGGAGCCGGAGCTGTTCTGGGCCACCGTGGGCGGCATGGGCCTGACCGGCCTGATCCTGTCCTGCGAGCTGCAGCTCGCGCGCATCGACAATCCGTACATCGAGATGGAGTCGATCCGCGTCGAGAACCTGGAGCAGTTCTTCGAGGTCAGCGCCGAGAGCGGCCACTTCACGCACACGGTGAGCTGGCTGGACTGCGTGACCACGGGCAAGGCCACCGGCCGCGGCATCTTCATGCGCGGTCGTCATGCGCCCGCGGGCACCACGGGCGGCCTGTCGCTTCTGTCGCGCCTCGGGCGCGCCGCGCCGGCCCTGATCAACTTCCCCGTCGATGGGCCGGACTGGATGCTCAACCAGGCGACCATCAAGGCCTTCAACGAGGTCTATTTCCGCAAGCACCCCAAGGGGCAGGTGAACAGCATCGTGCACTACGAGCCGTTCTTCTTCCCGCTGGACGCGGTGCGGAACTGGAACCGCATGTACGGCAACCGCGGCTTCCTGCAGTACCAGTTCGTGGTGCCGCCGGATCCGTCGCACAAGGCCATCCGGCTGGTGCTCGAGGAGATCACGCGCTCCGGCCTGGGCTCGTTCCTGGCCGTGATCAAGGAGTTCGGCGAGCGGCAGCATGGCGGCATCTCGTTCCCCGCGCCGGGCCCCATGATCGCGCTGGACTTCGGCATCGCCGGGCAGCCGCTGTTCGACCTGCTCGACCGGCTCGACCGCATCGTGCTGGACGCCGGCGGCCGCATCTACCTGGGCAAGGACTCGCGCGTGCCCCGGCACGTGTTCGAGCAGATGTTCCCCGAGCTGCCCAAGTGGAAAGCCGTGCGCGACGCCTGGGATCCCGGGCACGTGTTCCAGTCGGAGCTGGGGCGCCGCCTCGGCCTGAGCGGAGGTCAGCGATGAGCGTTCTGATCCTGGGGGCGACTTCGCGCATCGCGCACGAGCTCGCCCATCGTTACGCCGAGAACGGGCAGTCGGTCTTCGTGGCCGCGCGGGATGCGGACGAGGCGGCGCGTGTCGCCGCGGACGTGGGCGTGCGCACCGAGGGCACCTGCGCCTCGGGCCGCTTCGACGCCACGGACTTCGCCGGTCATGCGGCGTTTCTCGACTCCGTCCGCGAGACGGTCGGCCCCATCGAGGTGGCGATCCTCGCCTTCGGCGACATGGGCGATCAGCACGCCTCCGAGGGCGACTTCGAGGCGGCGCGCCACGTGATCGACGTGAACTACACGGCGGCCGTCTCCATCTGCGAGCTGTTGGCGGCGTCGATGACCGAGCGCGCGGCGGGCTCCATCGTGGGCATCGCCAGCGTGGCCGGCGACCGCGGCCGGCAGAGCAACTACATCTACGGCAGCGCCAAGGGCGCGTTCGCGCTGTACCTGCAGGGCCTGCGCAACCGCCTGTTCAAGTCCGGCGTGCACGTGATGACCGTGAAGCTCGGCTTCGTGGACACGCGCATGACCTACGGCCTGAAGACGGGCATCCCCATCGCCGCCCCGGACGCCGTCAGCCGCGCCATCTTCGACGCGCAGCGCGGCCGGTCGGACGTCTTCTACTACCCGCACTTCTGGCGGGGCATCATGAGCGTGGTGAAGGCCATCCCCGAGGCGGCCTTCAAGCGCCTGTCGCTCTGAGTCTCAGCGGCAGGTGAGCGCCGCGAAGGCCGCCGGCGCCTTGTCGGCGAGCTTGTCGTTCAGGGCCTTCACCAGGCCCCGATCGGCCTGATCCCAGCCCTTGCCGCCGCCCTTGGCGAAGTCGGGCATCGCCGTGTAGCGGAAGAAGCTCTCTTTGGAGCGCGCGTCCACGGCGGTGAGCTCGAAGCCCAGGTAGCGCCACTCGACGCCGGCCTCCTGCGCGTCGCGCACGACGAGCCGCAGCGTGACGTCCGCCGCCGGCACGCCGGGCATCACGGGGTCGAAGGGCGCCTCGGTCAGCGTGCAGCCGCGGGCCTGGAACTGCTTGGACACGGCCTCGACGGCGGCGGCGCGCACGGTCGGCGGGGCCTCGCCCTCGACCTGCAGGCGCAGCGCGACGCCGCGGCGGGCCGCGCTCACGCGGCGCTCCAACTCCTCGGCGGCGGTGTCGTCCGGTGCGCCGGGATCGCTGTCGCGGTCCCCCACCCGGGCCAGGATGCGGCGCTTGGCGAGCAGGCGCTCCAGGTGCGCGCCCGGCGAGGCGTCCACCCGCAGCAAGCGGGCCGTATCCGCCTCGACCAGGGCCTTCTCGGCCACGGGTACCAGCGCCTGAAGTTTCTCCTGCTCGGCGTGGATCTCCTCGCGATACACCGCCGCGGCGCGGTCGCGATCCAGGTAGGCGCGGACCACGAAGCCGCCGTCCACCGCGGCGTCGCCCCGGATCTGGATCAGCTCGGCGTGCTCGAAGTCGCTCTCCGTGCGGATGCGCTGCGAGACGTCCCGCGAGCCGCCGCGCAGCGAGTCCTCCGTCTCCTGCGCGTCCAGCCGGCTGGCGATCTTGGCGCGCAGCTGCTCGGCCACGGCGCGTTTGGCGTCCAGCGACGCCTCCCGCAGCGTGGGCCCGAAGCCGTCCGCGTGCAGGCTGCCCGGCGGCGCCGGGGGCAGGTCGGCCGCCTCGGGCGTGCTCCGGGCGGGGCCGGGCTTGCGCACGCCGCCCTGGCCGCCGCAGGCCGTGAGGCTCAGCCCCAACCCCAGAAACATCAGACTTCGCTGGCCACGCATGCGCACGCTGAACTCCGCCGTCACGGAACGTCGTCGACCGTCGTCCGACCGACGCGGCTCGACGGCCGCGAATTCTACGCCCTGCCCCGCGCGACGGCGTAGAATCCCGGCCGACTTTCAACGACGCCGCGCCGGCGCCGGCATGAATTTACCGTCGTCGACCGGCGTCGAGTGGCCAAGACCCCGCAACTGCGCCTCCGGAGGCCGTTCCATGAAGCCCGACCGCTCGATTCGCCTGCTCACCCGGCTCCTGGTGGCCCTGGGCCTCGTGGCCGCCGTCACCGCCGCGACGACCGCCTGTGGCGGCCCGCCGCAGAAGGTCGACACGGAGAGCATCCGCCGCAACGCGGACGACGCCGACCGAGACCTGGACCGCGAGTCCGACAAACACAAGGAAGACTGAACGGAGATCCCATGAAGCGTTTCGAGACCCGCACGACCCTCCGCCGCGCCGCCTTCGCGCTCGGCCTGGCCACCGCCGCCGTGATGACGGCCTGCGGCGGCGCTCAGCCCTCCGAGGGCACGCACGACGACCGCCCGGACTGGGTGGATCGCGGCGCCGCCGCCATGAAGGACAAGGCGATGTACGGCGTGGGCGTGGCGAGCAAGATCAGCTCCGTCAGCCTGCGCCGCAGCACGGCGGACGCTCAGGCCCGCGCCGAGCTCGCCAAGATCTTCAGCAGCAAGGTGCAGAACCTCATCAAGAACTACGAGGCCAGCACCAACGACGGCGACAAGGAGGCCGCCGAGGCCCACCGCCAGGAGGCCACCAAGGTCTTCACCGAGATGGAGCTCTCGGGCGTCGAGGTCGTGGACCGCTTCTTCGACATGGAGCAGGACACGCAGTACGCGCTCGCCCGCCTGGATCCGACGGCCTTCGCGGCGCAGCTCGACCAGATGGAGAAGCTCAGCGCCCGGGCGAAGGAGATCATCCGCGCCAACGCGAGCCGCGCCTTCGACGAGCTCAACGACGAGTCCGACCGCCGCAAGGCCGAGTAAGGCAACGCGGCGTCAGGCGACCGCGGCGCTCTCCACCACGACGGGTCCGGCCTCGGCCGCCGTCAGGAGACGCAGGCCGACGTGTTCGATCAGGCCCAGCAGCCGCGCGCGCCCGCGGCACTCGGGCACGGCCTCGCAGGCCGACTCCAGCGTGCGGCGCAGCCGCAGGCGGGCGCCGTTCATGCCCAGGTGCAGCGCGGCGTTGGGCCGGTCGTTGCGGCTGTCCTGCCGCACCGGTTTGCCCAGCGCCTCGGCGCTCGAGGACAGGTCGGCCAGGTCGTCCGCGAGCTGGTAGGCCTCGCCGAGCAGGCGCCCGACGAGCCGCCAGGGCCCGGGCTCCGCGCCCGCCGCCAGCGCGCCCATCATCACGGCGGCCTCGAACATCGAGGCGGTCTTGGCGTCGTGGTAGGCGACGAGGTCGACGCTGGGCTCGGCCTCCCACGCCTGTCCGGCGGCGATGCCGCGCGGCGAGCCGGCGGCGTCGCCCAGCAGGGCGAGCATGCGCACGGCGGCCGCGTCTCGCGTCGCCGCGCCGATCAGCACCTGGAAGGCGCCGACGATGAGGGCGTCGCCGACGAGCACCGCGGTGCTCTCGCCGAAGACGGTGTGCACCGTCGGCCGGCCGCGCCGGAACTCGGCGTCGTCGAAACACGGCAGGTCGTCGTGCACGAGCGAGGCGCAGTGGAGGAACTCGACGGCCGCGGCGCCGGCGTCGGCCAGGGCGACGGCCCGGGGGGCTTCCGCCACGCCGCCCGCGATGGCCTCGGCCACCGCGACCACCAGACGCGGCCGCACGCGGCCACCGCCCGGGAACACCGCGTGCTCCAGCGCTTCGGCGAGCCGTGGCGGGCACGGCTCACGGGTCATGCGGGCCAAGCTCTCCCAGAGGACTTCTTCGATGCGGTCGGGGCTGTTCATGGGTTCCAGCTTTCGCATTTGAACAACGTTTGTCAAATGATTCTGGGGGACGGTTGAAACATTGCGAATGTTTGTCTACTGTTCTGTTCATGGATTCATCGACGTTCAGTCCGGTTTCACCCCACGTCGCCGTCGTCGGCGCCGGCATGGGCGGGCTCGCGGCGGCGCTGCGGCTGGCCGGCCGGGGCGCCCGCGTCACGCTCTTCGAGCGCGGCGACACCGCCGGCGGCAAGGCGCGGGGTGAGACGATCGGCGGACAGACCCTGGACACGGGCCCCACCGTGGTCACGATGCCGCAGGTCTTCGCCGAGCTGTTCGCCGCGGCCGGCGAGCGTCTGGAGGACCACGTGACCCTGCGCCGCGCGGACGTGCTCGCGCGCCACTTCTGGCAGGACGGCGGCCGGCTCGATCTGTTCGCGGACCACGCGCGCAGCCGCGCCGCCATCGTCGAGACGTTCGGCGAGCGCGAGGCCGCGGGCTTCGACGCCTTCGCCGCGCAGGCGCGCCGCGTGTACGAGATCGTCGACGCGCCGTTCGTGCAGGGCCAGCGCCCGACCGTGCTGGGCACGCTGCGCACCTTCGGGCTGAGCGCCCTCCCCGATCTGGCCCGCATCGACGGCCTGCGCTCGCTGTGGACGTCGCTGGGCGACCACTTCCGCGAGCCGCGCCTGCGCCAGCTCTTCGGCCGCTACGCGACCTACGTGGGCAGCTCGCCGTTCAAGGCGCCGGCCACGCTGGCGGTGATCGCGGGCGTGGAGATGGCCGGCGTGTTCTGCGTCGACGGCGGCATTCGGCGCCTGGTCGCGGCGCTCGTCGGGCTCGCGGAGCGGCGCGGCGTGGAGATGCGCACCGGCGTCGAGGTCGCGCGCCTGACCCGCCGCGGCGGTCGCGTGTGCGGCCTGGAGACGTCCGATGGCGGGGCCCATACCTTCGACGCGGTGGTGTTCGCCGGCGACGCCACGGCGCTCTCGAGCGGCCTCCTCGGCCCGGAGGTCGTCGGCGCGGTGACGCCCTCGGGCGAGCGCGCGCTCTCGGCCATCACGGTCTGCGGCCTGGCGCACGCCGCGGCGGACGCGCCGCTGAGCCACCACAACGTGTTCTTCGGCGCGGACAGCGCGGCCGAGTTCGGCGCGCTCTTCGACCGCGGTCGGGTGCCGGACGACCCGACGCTCTACGTCTGCGCGCAGGACCGCGCGCCGGACGCGCTGACCCTCGCCACGCCCACGCCCGAGCGCGTCCTCGCCCTCATCAACGCCCCGGCCGTGCCGGAGCCCTCGTCGCGGAGCTCGTCCCCATGGAACCCGGAACGCAACGACTCGAGCCGTGGCGCGCTCTCGACGCCGGCGGCGGCGACGACCTGGATCGCGGCGCGCCTGGCGCCGTTCGGCGTGACGCTGACGCAGGCGACGCAGACGCGGACGCCCGAGGGCTGGGCCGACCTGTATCCGGGCTCGGGGGGCTCGCTCTACGGACGGGCGAGCCATGGCTGGCGGCAGGCGTTCCTGCGGCCGGCGGCGCGCTCGCCGGTGCCCGGCCTGTACCTGGCCGGGGGCACGGTGCACCCGGGCGCGGGGATGCCGATGGCGGCGCTGAGCGGGGCCCGGGCCGCCGAAGCGCTCTGGGCGGACCTGCCTTCGACGTCGCGGTCGCCGACGACGGCTACGCCTGGTGGTATCTCGATGCCGTCTCCGACGACGGCCGCCACGCCCTGACGCTGATCTTCTTCGTGGGCAGCGTGTTCTCGCCGGCCTACGCCGCGGCGCGCGCGCGCGGACCCGCTTCGCCGCTGGACTTCTGCGCGGTGAACGTGGCGCTGCACGGCCCCGGCGCGGACGCGTGGGTCATGCACGAGGGCCTCGCGCCCACTCGCGAACTGGACACGCTCGCGCTCGGCGCCTCGGTCGTCACCGCCACGAACGACGGCCTGTCCATCGCGCTGGACGTGCCGCGCACGCGCTTCTTCGGCCGGGCCGACACGCGCGCCGTCAAGGGCCGCATTCGCTTGTCGGGCCTCGTCTTCGATGGCGAGCCCGTGACCCTGGCGCCGGGGCAGACGTGGTCACCGGTCTGTCCGAAGGCCCGCATTTCCGTCGATCTGCAGGATCCGGCGCTCCGCTTCGAGGGCACGGCCTACCACGACGCCAACACGGGCGACGCGCCCCTGGAGCGCGCGTTCGAGCGCTGGCAGTGGCTGCGCTGGGCGACGCCGGACGCCGCGAGCGTGCGTTACGCCGGCGAGCGCGCCGACGGCAGCCGCTTCGATCACGGCCTCACCTGGGACGCCGCCGGTCGCCGCACGACGCTGCCCGACGCCGAGTGGCACAGGGCCGCGCGGCCGCTCTGGGGTGTCCCCCGCGCGCTGCCCGCCGACCTCGGCACCGCGCCGCGCCTGCGGACGCTGCTGGACGCGCCCTTCTACAACCGCACGCTGGTCACCGCCGGTGACGCCCGCGCCATGCACGAGTCCGTGGACCTCGCGCGCTTCCGGCGCCCGTTCACGCAGTATCTGCTGGGGTTCAAGACCCACCGCGAGGGGGCGCGCTCTCCGACATGATCGCCCTCCTCGCGCTCTGGACCGCGCTGTTGCTGGTGATGCCGCTGGTCGCCCTCCAGCGCGCACGCGCCGCGGGTCGCCCGCCCGCGCTCCCGGCCCCGCCCAACCGCCCGACGCTCCTGGTCCGGCCCTGCGCCGGCACGCCGCCCTGGCTGTCCGAGGCCCTGCGCTCCACGGGGGACGCGGCGTTCGTCGAGTCCGTGCAGATCCGCTTCACCGTGGACGCCGCCACGGATCCCGCCCTGCCCGTGGCCGAGGCCGCGGCCGCCGTGCTGCGCGCCCGGGGTCTGGACGCGCGGGCGATGGTCGCGAGTCACCCGGGCACGAACCGCAAGGCCGCGCAGGTGCTCGCCTGCGTCGCCGCGCACCCGGACGCCGCGCAGGTGGTGGTGGCCGACGCGGACGTCGACCTGGCCTCGGCGTCGTTCGGTCTGCTCTGCGGACCCCTGAGCGTGTCGGATGTCGCCGCGGCGTGGCAGGCCGTCGTGGAGACACGGGGCGAGACCCCGGGCGACCGGGCCTCCGCGGCGCTCCTGGGCGCATCGCTGCACGCCTTCCCGCTGCTGGGCCGCCTGGACCCGGGCGGGCTGGTGGGCAAACTCTTCGCCTTCGACCGCGCCCGTGTCGACGCCGCGGGCGGGCTCGAAGCCGGTCTCTCCGTCCTCGGCGAGGACATGGCGCTCGCGGCGGCGCTCGAGGCGCGCGGGTTCCGCATCGTTCAGCACGCAGGCGCGGCGCGCTCGTTCGCCCGCGGCCGCGCGATGGACGACCTCGTCGCCCGCTACGCGCGCTGGCTGCAGGTGATCCGCACGCAACGCGGCGGGCGTCTGTGGACCTACCCGGCGCTGTTCCTGGGACACGCCCTCATCGGCGTCGCAGGTCTGTTCATGGCCGTGTTCCAGCCGGCGGCGGGTCTGGCCGTCATCGCCGGCGCGCTGATCGCGCGACTGCTCGCGGCGGCCGTGGCCGTGCGTCTCGGCGGTGGGCGCGTGCGCGCCTCGTTGCCGGACCTGATCGCCGCGGACGTCCTGCTCTTTCGCGCCTGGCGCGCGGCCGTGCGCTCCCGCGAGGTGGTCTGGGCCGGTCGGCGGCTCCAGCGCGGGCCGGGCGGCGCCTGGTTCTCCGACGCCGACACCTGACGCTCACTTCGCGTCCAGGGCCTTGAACCGCGTCATCCGCGCCAGCAGCGCGGTCGCCAGCGCGCCGAAGCGACTCTGCGTGCCCGCGATCACCACCGGAAAATCTGCCGGGGCCGACCCCGTGTCGACCCGGACCTCGACGGCGGCGGCGATCCGGGCGAGGCCGGCCTCGACCGCCTGGGCTTGACGCTCGGCCTCGTGCTCGGCATCCGCGCCCGCCGTGCGGGTTTGCGGCGCGCCGAAGCTCATCCACACGGTCGGGCGCTCCTCGGCGCCGAACACATAGGCGACGCTCACGGGCACGCATCGCGCGGCGGGCGACGCCGCTTGCTCGAGCATCGCCGCGGCGCCGCGTTTGAACACGAGCGGCCGGCGGTGGAAGGGCACCTCGCGCCCCTCGGGGAACACCCACACGACGCGGCCGGGCCGGTCGAGCAGACCGGCGCCGTAGGTGATGGCGCGCGCGCCGTCGTCGGGCACGCCGCGCTCGACGCCGAAGCCCCCCACCCGCCCGAGGAACGGGAACCGGCGCAGGTTGCGGGCCTCCATGAGCGCGTAGCCATCGAGCTTCAACTCGCCGGTCACGAGCACGATGGCCAGCAGCGAGTCCCACCACGCGCTGTGATTGCACACCACGAGCAGCGGCCCCTCGGCGGCGGCCGCACGAAAGGCATCGAGACCCTGCACACGCACGGCCTCGAACTGTCGCGACAACCGCCCACGGACCGACCCGGCGAACCATCGCTCGAACCACCGGCTCTTGTGCGCCGGGACCACGCTCAGCCCGCGTCCGCGGCCGCGGCGGTCGGCGAGAACAGCGCCCGCGTGGCCGCGCCCAGGCCCCAGCGCGCGGCGCCCATGGGCCCCAACACGCGGAACACGGCGTCGTAGACCTCGGGCCGCTCGCGTGAGGTCGACCAGGCGAACTTCACGAACCGCCGCACGTCCAGCCGATCGCGGATGAGATCGCGGTACGCCGCGTCCCCCAAGCCGTGCAGGCGGCGGAACGCGGCGTCCAGCAGCGTGTTCAGCGAGTCTACGCTCTCGGGCGCAGTGGGGGGGCGCGCCATCACGAGCGCCAGCGCGCCCGTCAGGCTGTGAATCGGCTCCTCGGGGGTCGGATCGCCGGGGCCCACGCCCTTCCAGACCGCGTGGACCAGGGCATCGGCGACCGGGCCGAAGCTGCGCAGCATCTTGCCGAAACCGCAGAAGGTCAGCGGCGAGTGGCGCGCGGCGGCGTCGCCGAAGAGCACGATGCGCGGGTGTTCGCTCACCGGGCCGGGCACCTGACGGCTCCAGCCGGGGATGTGACCGAACGTGGGCCGCACCATGCGGGCGTCACCCCGTTTGTAGTCCGGCAGGCGCTCGAAGAACCGCGCGTACAGCCGCGTGAGATCGCCGGGCCGGCGCGAGGCCATCGGCTCGTAGGCGAACAGATAGAGCGTCGTCTCGCCGCGCCGCCCGGGGAAGGCCTCCCAGATGTGTTGGCGACCCTCGACGATGCCCTCGGTCGTGACCAGGATCTCGCCGACCGTGGGGTCGATGCGCTGTGGATCGTCCGCGCCCTCGGCGAGCCCGGTGAACACACCGCCCACCGTGGGGCACGTGAGATCGGCCCGCGCGCGCGGCGAGGCCGAGCCCCGCGCGTCGACGAAGATCCGCGCCGTGACTGCGGATGACGCCCCTTCCGGGGTCTGGAAGGCGACGCGCACGGCGTCGGGACCGGCGGCGTCCCCGATGACCGGGTGGCGGTCGTACAGACGCACGCCCGTCGCCTCGGCGCGCGAACGCACGGCCTCGAGCAGCGCGCTCGCGTCCACCGCGTGGTCGAGGGCGCCGGTGACCGGGTAGGTGCCACCGCCGTGCCATCGACAGAAACCATGGCGATACCGGTTGAGCACCAGGGCGTCGACCGTCTCGCGGGGCAGCAGGCCCGTCTCCCAAAGGGGGGCGAGCTCCTCGGCGCTGCAGTTCCACTCGCGATGGACCGCGCCGATGTGTCCGCGGTCGAACACGGCCACCCGCAGGCCGCGCGCCGCCAGCACCGGGGCCAGCAGCAGTGAGAGTCCGCCACCTGCGATCACCACGTCGAAGTCGCAGTGATCACCCCGCACGGGCGCCGCCGGGGGAACAGGGAGGGATAAAAACCCGGCGGCGCCCGTGGGGATGCTCGCGTCCAGAAATTTCAGGCGCTCCACCAGCTCCGGGCCGGCGATCTCCCGGAGGAAGTCCGCGTCGCGGTGGGCGGCCTGCATGGTCATGTCGGCGTCGCGCCGACGGCGTCCAGAAGGAAACGAATCTCACCGGCCGCGGCCGGCGACTCGACGACCGGGCGCATGCGCCCGAAGCGCGCCACGCCCAACAGATACAGCTTGCGCAGCGCGGACGTGTGCGCCCGCGTGTCGACGGAGTTGCCCCCGTTGCGGCGGATGACACGGCCGATGTCCGAGTAGATCAGGCGCGCGGCGCGAATGGCCGAACGACAGTCCGCGGGCAGTTCCGGGATGCCCAGGTCCGAGCGCGCGTAGAACACATCCGCGGCGCCCAGGAGGCGCTTCACCACGCCGCCCAGCGCCGGCGTGAAGGTCGGCGCGCGGCGCAGGGCCTCGCGATCGATGCCCGCCTCGCGCAGCCAGTCGCCCGGCAGATACACACGCCCCATGCGGGCGTCCTCGCCCACGTCCCGGGCGATGTTGGTGAGCTGCATGGCCAGGCCCAGATCACAGGCGCGGGCGAGCGTGTCCGGCGCGCGGCGACCCATGACCAGGGTCATCATCACACCCACCGTCGAGGCCACGCGCGCGGCGTAGTCACAGACCTCGGAGAGTGTCTCGTAGTCGCGCCCCTGCGCGTCCCAGGCGAACCCGTCGACCAGGGCCGCGGGCAGCGTGCGCGGGATCGAGAAGCCATGCACCAGCCGGGCGAAGGCGCGCTCCACCGGGTCGTCCCCCGGCATGTCCGCGTACACCCGGTCCAGCAGCGCCTCGACCTCCTCGACACCCTGCGCCGGGACCTCGGCCAGGTCAACGGCGTCGTCCGCGATGCGACAGAAGGCGTAGAGCGTGACGATGGGCCCGTGCAGGTGCCCGGGGAGCAGGCGCGACGCGGCGTTGAAGGTCTTCGACCCCTCGGCGAGCAGCGCCGCACAGGCCGCCACGTCGGCGTCGGGCAAGCGGCGCGGCGCCATGACTCAGACCCCCGCCCGCGTGACGGAGGGCGCCGGGACCACGCGGTCGAGCACCTTCGCGGAACACAGGACACCGGGCAGCCCCGCGCCGGGGTGCGTGCCCGCGCCCACCAGGTACAGACCCTGGATGTCTTCGCTCTCGTTGTGGGGCCGGAACCAGGCGCTCTGCGTGAGCACGGGCTCGATGCTGAACGCCGCGCCCTTGAACGACAGGTACTCGTCCTGGAACCCCTGCGGCGTCAGCACGCGCGAGGTGACGAGGTTCTCCTCCAGGCCGGGCAGCATGGTGCGCGAGAGCTCGGCGGAGATGGCCTTGCGATAGGACTCGGCGCGTTCGGCCCAGTCCACGCCGGCGTCCAGGTGCGGCACGGGCGAGAGCACGTAGAACCCATCACAGCCCTCGGGCGCGAGGCTGGGATCCGTCGCCGTGGGGCGGTGGAGATACATGCTGAAGTCGTCCGCCAGGACCTTCTTCTCGAAGATGTCCTCGAGGAGCTCTCGGTAGCGGGGTCCGAGCAGGATCGTGTGATGGGCGACGTCCGGGTACTTCTTCTTGGTGCCGAAGTACCAGACGAACAGACCCATGGAGTAGCGGGCCTTCTCCAGGCGCTCGTCCGTCCAGGTGCGGCGGTTCTCGGGCGACACGAGGTGGCGGTAGGTCCAGGCAGCGTCCGCGTTGGACACCACGACCTCGGCGGCGAGGCGCTCGCCGTTCTTCAGGCGCACACCCGTGGCGCGGCCGTCGACCACCTCGATCTCGGCGGCCTCGGTGTTCAGGCGGATGGTGCCGCCCTGACCTTCGATCAGCTTGCACAGACCCTGTACGAGCGCGCCGGTGCCGCCCATGGGGAAGTGCACACCCCACTTGCGCTCCAGGAAGGCGATGAGCGTGTAGATCGAGGTCGTGGAGAACGGGTTCCCGCCCACCAGCAGGGGGTGGAAGCTGAAGACCTGGCGCAGGCGCTCGTCCTTGATGTGCTTTGACACGAGGCCGTAGACCGTGCGCCAGCTCTCGAGCATCGCCATGTCCGGCACGATCTTCAGCATGTCCCAGAGCCGGCCGAAGGGCACGTCCGCGAGCTGCTCGAAGCCGACCTTGAAGATCTTCTCGCTCTTCTCGAGGAACGCCTGGTAGCCGTCGAGGTCGTCCGGCGAGAACTTCGCGATCTCGGCGCGCATCGCCTCGGCGTCGCCCGTGTAATCGAAGAGCTCACCGGTGTTGAAGCGCACCCGGTAGAAGGGCGTGACGGGGCGGAGGTCGATGTCGTCCGCCATGTTGCGGCCGCACAGCGTCCACAGCTCCTCGAAGAGGAACGGCGCGGTGACGACGGTCGGGCCGGCGTCGAAGACGAACCCCGCGTCGCGGAAGACCCGCGCGCGGCCGCCCGGCTGCTCGAGCCGGTCGATCACGGTGACGCGGTAGCCCCGCGCCCCGAGACGGACGGCCGCCGCCAGCCCGCCGAAGCCCGCCCCGATCACGATGGCCCGACCGGCGCCGCCCATCGTTCCTGCCTTGGATGTCTTGTTTAGCCTTTGCATAATGTTGTAAGGTAGGGACGTTCAACGGAAGGATCAAGCCCATGTTGCTCTCCGCCCTGATTTTGTTGCAGCCCGCGGTCGCCCTCACCCCGGCGGTCGCGGCGACGGACGCCGCGCGCGTCGAAGCTCTGAACAACCCCCCGCCCGTCGTGCGCTGGGCGGGCCGGCAGACGGTCCTGGGCACGCGGAACCTGCCCGTGCTGGGGGATCTGGAGACGCGCACGGACCTGTGGGTGCTGGCCCGCGTGGACCGCGAGGGCGACCGCTGGGTCATCCATCAAACGACGTGCGCGGTGCGCGTCGCGGACGTGATGGGCGTGTCCGTGGACTTCCCGGCGCACGCGGTGGAGCGCCTGCCGCCCGTCGCGTTCACGCTCACCCGGGACGCCGACGGCATCTTCCAGGCGCCGCCCTGGTCCTCGGGCTGGGACGCGAAGGACTACGACCGCGACGGCTGGGGCGGCCTGACCCTGACCGTGTCCGCGCCCATGTGCAGCGGGCGCCTGGCCGTGACGAGCCACGCCGAGACCACCGCCACCGTGCTGCGCGCCAACGACACCGCGCTCGAGCTCGATCTGGCCGTGCGCGTGGGCCAACAGGTGCTGGAGACGGACGGCTGGTGCCTGCGCTACGCCGACAAGGAGACGGACGACAAGTTCACCGGCAAGGTCCGCTACGAGCCGCTCTCGCCCACGGCCACGTGCAAAGACGTCGTCGCCCTGCCGCCGGTCCTGCCCCCGACGCCGTGATGGTTTACGGGCGGGGCGTTCCGCGGTAGATCGGCGACATGCCGGAGCTACGCCGCGACCCGATCACGCACCGCTGGGCCATCATCGCCACCGAGCGGGCGACGCGTCCGAAGGACTTCAAGTTCGACCATGCCCGGCCGCCCAAGGGCCGCGCCTGCCCCTTCTGCCCGGGGCACGAGAACCTGACGCCTCCGGCCATCGCCGCCGTGCCCGCCGGGGTGGGCCCCCACGGCACCGACTGGCGCGTGCGCGTGGTGCCCAACAAGTTCCCGGCGCTGCGCATCGAGGGCCAGCTCGACAAGCGCCCGGACGGCATCTACGACCGGATGAACGGCATCGGGGCCCACGAGGTCATCATCGAGAGCCCGGACCACGACTTCAAGCTGCACCAGCTCCCGCCGGCGCACCTGCTCGAGGCGCTCGAGGTCTACCGGCACCGCATGAAGGACCTGCAGGGCGACCCGCGCTTCAAGTTCAGCCTGCTGTTCCGCAACCACGGCGAGGCCGCCGGCGCCAGCATCGCCCACGGCCACGCGCAGCTCATCGCGCTGCCCGTGGTGCCCGCGCAGAGCCAGGAGCTGCTGCAGGGCGCGCTGCGCTACTGGCAGTTCCACGAGCGCAACGTGTTCGACGACATCGTGCGGCAGGAGGTCGAGGACGGCCGCCGGCTGATCCACGACAACGGCGACTTCGTGCTCATCGCGCCCTACGCCAGCCGGTTCCCCTTCGAGATGTGGATCGTGCCGCGGGCGCACAGCACCCGCTTCGAGTCCTCGGACCGCCGCACGCTGCAGAAGCTCGCGGAGATCCTGGCCCTGGCGCTCGACCGCCTGGACCGCGGCCTGGGCGACCCGCCGTACAACTTCATCATCCAGGGCGCGCCCTACGGCCAGGAGGACGTCCCCTGGTACCGCTGGCACCTGGTCATCATGCCGACGCTGACCCGCGTGGCCGGTTTCGAGTGGGGCACGGGGTTCTACATCAACCCCACCGCACCGGAAGAGGCCGCCGAGTTCCTGCGCGGCGTCCGCGGTTGAGCGAGGGGCGAGCGGCCGTGCGGGTCCTGCACGTCACGGGCGAGGTCGCCCCCTACAGCAAGACGGGCGGCCTCGGCGAGGTCCTGGGCGCCCTGCCCGCCGCCCAGCGCGCCGAGGGCGTGGACGCGCGCGTGCTCACGCCTCTGTACGGCTTCATCAAGCGGACCGGCCTGTCGCCGGCGGGCAACGTGGAGGTCCGGCTGGGGCGGCACGACTTCAATGCGCGCTTATGGAAGTCGACCGACGGCTTCGTGACCTTCGTGGACATCCCCGGCCTGCTCGACCGGCCCGTGCCCTACGGCGAGTTCGGGGACAACCCGCTGCGCTTCGGCGCGTTCTGCCGCGTGGCCGCCGCGCTCGCCCCGGCCTTCGACGTCACCCACCTGCACGACTGGCCCGCGGCGCTCACGGCGGTCTACCTGCGCGGCGCGCGGCCCACGGTGCAGACCATCCACAACCTGGCCTACCAGGGCCTGTGCGGGTTCCACTGGGCGGACGTGCTGGACATCCCCCCCGCCTTGCGGCGCTGGGACGGCCTGGAGTTCCACGGGCACCTGAGCCTGCTCAAGGCCGGCCTGGTGCGCGCCACGCGGCTGACGACGGTGAGCCCGCGGTACGCCCGCGAGATCCTCACGGAGCCGGGCGGGCAGCAGCTCTCGGGCCTGCTGCAGCACCGCGCGAGCGTGCTGACGGGCATCTTGAACGGCATCGACACGCAGGCCTGGGACCCGGCGACGGACCCCGCGCTGCCCCACGCCTTCTCGGCCGCGCACCCCGAGGCGCGCGCGCAGAACCGCGCCGACCTGCTGACCGAGGTCGGCCTGAGCGAGACGCCGGGCCCGGTGTTCGGCGTGGTCGCGCGGGCCACCTGGCAGAAGGGCCTGGACCTGCTGGCCCAGGTGCTGCCCTCGTCGCACCTGTGGAACACCCGCTTCGTCATCATGGCCGATGGCGACCACGACCTGCTCGAACGGCTGAGCGCGCTGGCGGCCGCGCACCCGCAGAGAATCGTGCTGCGCACCCGGTTCGACGAGGCCCTGTCCCGGCGCATCTATGCCGGCGCGGACTTCATCGTCGTGCCGAGCCGGTTCGAGCCCTGCGGGCTGACGCAGATGTTCGCCATGCGCTACGGCGCGGTGCCCGTGGTGCGCGAGACGGGCGGCCTGGCCGACACCGTGCGCGACGGCGAGACGGGCCTCACCTTCTTCGAGCCGACCGCCGAGGCCCTGCAGCACGCGCTCGAGCGCGCCCTGAGCGTTTTCGAGCAGCCCGAGGCGTTCGACCGCCTGCGCGCCGGCGCCCTGGCCACCGACTGGTCGTGGACCGGCCCGGCGCGCGCCTACGCCGCCCTCTATTCCGACATCGCCGCGGCCTTCACGCCGCGGCCCGCCTGAGAGCAAGGTTCCCCGAATGTCCGACGCGCAGTCCCCCCGCGATCACATGCTTTCGCGCCTCGAAGACCTGAACCGGCGCGCCCTGGAAGGCGGCGGCGCCGACCGCGTCGCCAAACACAAGGGCAAGGGCCGCCTGACGGCCCGCGAGCGCATCGACGCCCTGCTCGATCCCGGCACCTTCGAGGAGCTCGACCGCCTCAAGACCCACCGCTGCACCGACTTCGGGATGGAGAACCAGAAGATCCCGGGCGACGGCGTGGTCACCGGCCACGGCAAGATCCACGGCCGCCAGGTCTTCGTGTTCGCGCAGGACTTCACGGTTTTCGGCGGGTCGCTCTCGGGCGCCTTCGCCGAGAAGATCTGCAAGATCATGGACCTGGCGATGAAGGTCGGCGCGCCGGTCATCGGCCTGAACGACAGCGGCGGCGCCCGGATTCAAGAGGGCGTGGTCTCGCTCGCCGGGTACGCGGACATCTTCCTGCGCAACACGCTGGCGAGCGGCGTGGTGCCGCAGATCAGCGCCATCCTGGGCCCCTGCGCCGGCGGCGCCGTGTACTCGCCCGCCATCACCGACTTCACGGTGATGGTCGAGAAGTCGAGCTACATGTTCATCACCGGGCCGGACGTGATCCGGGCGGTGACGCACGAGGAGGTCACGCAGGAGGAGCTCGGCGGCGCGATGACCCACGCCAGCAAGAGCGGCGTGAACCACTTCATCGTGCCGGACGAGCCGCGCTGCCTGGAGTTGATCCGCGAGTTGATGACCTACCTGCCGCAGAACCGCTCCGAGGACCCGCCCTTCGTGGCCACGGACGACCCGCCGGACCGCGCGGACGCTGCGCTGGACACGCTGGTCCCCGACAATCCGAACCGCCCGTACGACATCAAGGAGGTCATCGGGCATCTGGTCGACGATGGCGTGTTCCTCGAGGTGCAGCCGCACTTCGCGATGAACATGGTCATCGGCTTCGCCCGATTGGGGGGCCGCAGCGTGGGCATCGTGGCCAATCAGCCCGCCGTGCTGGCCGGCTGCCTGGACATCGGCGCGAGCCGCAAGGCCGCCCGGTTCGTGCGCTTCTGCGACTGTTTCAACATCCCGCTCATCACGCTGGTGGACGTGCCCGGCTTCCTGCCCGGCACGGAGCAGGAGTGGAACGGCATCATCCTGCACGGCGCCAAGCTGCTGTACGCGTTCGCCGAGGCCACCGTGCCCAAGCTGACCGTGATCACGCGCAAGGCCTACGGCGGCGCCTACGACGTGATGGCGTCGAAACACATCCGCGCCGACCTGAACTTCGCCTGG
Source organism: uncultured Myxococcales bacterium (assembly GCA_903847385.1). Taxonomy (GTDB): domain Bacteria; phylum Myxococcota_A; class Bradymonadia; order UBA7976; family UBA1532; genus CAINDO01. The sequence continues at coordinate 17,032 of CAINDO010000464.1, read as the reverse complement.
CCCACGGCCGAGATCGCCGTGATGGGCTCCGATGGCGCCGTGAACATCATCTACCGGGGCGACATCGCACAGTCCGCCGACCCCGCCGCACGCCGGTCCGAGCTCACCGCCGAGTACCGCGAGACCTTTGCCAACCCGTTCCGCGCCGCCGAGCTCGGCTACGTGGACGAGGTCATCCACCCCCGGCAGACGCGCCTGAAGCTCATCCGCGGCCTGGACATGCTCCAGGACAAGGTGGACACGAACCCGCCGAAGAAGCACGGAAACATCCCGCTTTGAGCGCGCGGCGGGCGAATCGAGCCCTCCTCACCGGCGTCGCGCTCGCGGCGTGTACGTCGGTCGCGGAGCCATCGGGCGACGCCCCGGACGCCGCCGGGGGGCGTGTGTCGGACGCGGTCGCGCCGGCCCCGGACGCGCCCGCCCCGCCGACGAACGCCCCGGACGCAGGCCCCCCGCCGACGGCTGCCCCGGACGCGCTGGCCGCCGACTCGGCGGTCCCGGTCAGGGACGCGATGGCGCCGGAATCAGGGGCGGACGCCGCGCCGGACGCCGCGCCGGACGCCGCCCCCGCCGAGCGCCTGGACGCGGGCCTCGATGGCTTCACGGCCGCCGACCGGGCCGTGCTGATGGCCATGCGCCGCCCGGCCTCGCCGCCGCCGGATCCCACGAACCGGTACGCGGACGATCCCGCCGCGGCGCTCCTCGGGCAGGCGCTTTTCTACGCCGCGGATCTGTCGAACAACGGCCTGGCGAGCTGCTCCGGGTGCCATGTGCCGGCCCACGGGTTCTCGAGCCTCCTGTCCTACGACGCCCACGGCGGGCTCGATTTCCGCAGCGTGCCGACGCTGCTCGACGCCGGCCACCGCGAGTGGTTCTTCTGGGACGGCGGCGCGGACTCCCAGTGGGCGCAGGCGCGCACGCCCCTGGAGAGCCCCCACGAGCTGAACCACGACCGCGTGCGGGTCCTGCGCTACATCTTCGAGCGGCCCGTCGTGCGGCGGGCGTTCGAGGCGGCCTTCGGTCCCCTGCCGGAGCCCGCGTTCTGGGCGCGCCTGCCCGCGCGGGCGCGGCCCTCGGACGCCCCGGAGGACGCCGCCCTGGACACGGCCTGGCGGTCGCTGGCCCCGGCCGACCGGGACACGCTCGACGCGCTGTTCGCGCAGGTGCTCAAGGCGCTCGCCGCCTTCGGACGCCGCCTCAGCCCCGGGCCCGCGCCCTTCGACGTGTTCCTCGACGCCCTGGCCGCTGGAGAGCCCGACGCCCTCGAACGGCTGGACCCGGCCGCGTTGCGGGGCCTGCGGCTGTTCATCGGCCCCGTGGGCTGCGTGCGGTGCCACGAGGGCCCCCTGCTGGCTGACGAGCGATTCCACAACGTGGGCCTCGCCCGCCTGGAGGGCGCCCCCCTGGACGCCGGGCGCGCGACCGCCATCGCCGAGGTCCTGGCCGACCGCTTCAACGCCGCGGGGCCGCACAGCGACGACCCCGCCGGCGACCGCGCCGCACGGCTCGCGGGGCTGGTCGCCGGGCCGGAGACGCTCGGCGCGTTCCGCACCCCGACGCTGCGCAACGTGGCCCTGACCGGTCCGTACCTGCACGACGGTCGCTACGAGGGCCTGTCCGACGTGATTCGCTACAAGACGACCCTGCCCGACACTCCGGCGCTGGGCGTGCTCGACGCCGCGCTCGTGCCGTACCCGGCCACGGACGCGGAGATCGACGACCTCGTCGCCTTCTTGAACGCCCTGACCGCGCCGCCACTGGAGGCGTCGCTGACGGGGCCGCCGCCGTGAGGCGTCGTTCGGGCGTCTGTTTGTCGCGGTGTGGAGCGGGGAAGGCGAGAACGAGGCGAGCGGGGGGATCAGGCGCTCAGGGCGCGGTCCAGATGGCGCGTTCCCAGCCGTTGTTGCCGTTGAGGAAGTTGTTGCCGCAACGGTAGCCGCTGTTCATGTTGCCGCCGCCGGTGTGCCAGCACATGCGGTGCTGGGGCACGTTGCCCGCGGTGTCACAGGAGTTGCGGCTGACGCCCGTGCCCGCGGCGACGAAGCCGATGGACCAGCTCGGGCTGAAGTACCAGTCGATGCCGTTGCTGTTGACGAGCACGTTGCCGCCGTCGCCCGTATTCTGAAAGACCTGAGCCCGCGCGCCCTGGCCCAGGAGGGTCCAGTTGGCCGCGCCGGCCGGACGGCAGCCGTACATGATCGAGTTGCCCTGGTTGCAGGCGGCCTGGACCGCGGCCACCGTGGGCGCGACCTCGTTGTAGCGACCCGTGTAGCAGCGCGTCCAACCGACGAGGGCGGCGTCCGCGATGTTCTCCTGGGGACCGACGGCGCGCCAGACATTGCCGCCGCCGCCACCACCACCCGCCGCCGGGTCACCGTGCCAGATCGCGCGCTCCCAGTTGGCATCGCCGACGATCTGATTGCCGCAGCGCCAGCCGTTGTTGAGGGTGTTGCCACCCGAGTGCCAGCAGATGCGGTCGTCGCTGCCCTGGTTGGTCGTGTCACAGGAGTTGCGGGTGACCGCCTGGCCGCCCGGCGCGAAGCCGACGGACCAGTTGCCCGAGAAGTACCAGCCCACGCCGTTGTTCTGCGTGGTGGCGCCGCCGTTCTGGCCGACGTCCGTGAAGACGGCGGCGCGGTCGCCCTGCGCCATGACGCGCCACGTGGCCGAACCGACGCTGCGGCAGCCGTACATGATCTTGGGGCCGGAGCAGTTCGCGAGGATCGCCGCCGTGGTGGGCTGGTTGTCGTTGTACCGGCCGGTCATGCAGCGGTTCCAGCCGAGGAGGTCCGCGTCCGCGACGTTGTTGCGAACGCCCTGGAACTGGAACAGCGCAGGCGCGCCACCACCACCACCGCCGGCGACGCGCGCGCCGTGGGTGATCATGTAGCCCATGAAGGTCTTCGACGCCTGGCCCATGGAGGCCTCGTTGTCCTGCCAGTCGGACTCGACGAGCCAAAGGCGGCCGAGGGCGGCGTCGCGGTAGCCGACCTGGGTCGTGTTCGCGTTCCAACCGGCCAGACGGGTGATGCCCGGGAAGTTCGTCACGTCGAAGCCACAGCCGGTGTTCGCCTGCGTGGGGTTCGCCTGATTGGCCACCCAGAACGGGTCGTTCAGGTTGAAGCGGGTCGGCGGGTTCAGGTCGTCCGCGCAACCACCGTTGCCGCCGCCCTGCCCCTGGTTCACGTTGAACACGGTCGAGAAGACGAGGTGGGCGGTGCTGTACTCGGTCACGATGATGCCGCCGGCCTCGACCCAGGTCTTCCACGCGGCGTTGCGGTTGCCGACGCCGTTGCGGGTCACGAGCATGGCCTGCGTGTTCGCGTCCGGCGCGCAGCCGGCGATCACGTTCAGGTTCACGCCGGCCGGGATGAACTGGTTGGCCGGACGGCTCGAGTTGCCGCAGACGAGCAAGTTGCCGCGGAGGGGGCGCTCACCACCGGCGCCACCACCCGCGGGCGTGCCACAGGTCAGCGTTCCGTTCGCCGCGATGCCCGATACGTACTGACCCGCGGGGCAGTCGCGCTGCGTCGACGGGACGCCGCACGTCGTCTGACCGTTGGCGGCGATCTGGATGACCGCCTGGCCGGCCGGGCACTGGTTCGCGGGCACCGCCGCGAGGCCGATGTCGTCGACCTCGCAGACGGGGTTGAGGGCGGCATCGAAACTGCGGAAGCTCTGTCCCGCCGGGCAGGTCACGTTGACACACCGGGGGTTGCCGGCGGCGTCCGTGCCGAACAGCAGCGAGCCGGCCGGGCAGGTGTACTGGGGGCGGCGCAGCAGGTTGCCGTTGCCGTCGAAGACCTGGATGTTGTTGACGTACATACCGCCGACGCCGGCCCGGACGGCGGCGTTCGCCCGAACATCACCGTTGGCCGACACCGTGCCCGAAGCGTTCACGTTGGCCACGGTGAGGTTGCCCGCCGTGATCAGGTTCGCGGCGGTGAGGTTGGCAGCGATGATGTCGCCGGACCGCAGCGTACCGATGAAGTCGGTATTGGGGCCGAGCGTCACGTCACCGTTCAGCGTCAGGTTGCCGCCGAACACGATGTTGCCGTTCATGTTCTGAATGGTGGCATTGGTCGACGTGAGGTTGGTCGCAAACACCGAGGTGAAGCGGCCGATGGGGCCCTGGACCTCGACACCGCCGACCACGTTCGCCGCGCTGGAGACGTTGCCCGTCGCCGAGACGGTGCCGGACGCCGAGAGCGCGCCGCTGGCGAGCGTCAGGTTGCCCTGCTTGACCGAAGCGATGTCGCTGCGGACATAGGGCAGCGCGTTGGGGTTCGCCTGAATGTTCTGAACGACCAGGGGCACGACGGCCGCCGGATCGGCGTTCTGCCCGGCACCGCCCGCGGGGCCGACCGGACCGACCGGACCCTGGGGACCGGCGGGGCCCGCGGCGCCCTGCAGGCCGGCGATGTTGCCCACCCAGCGCCCGTTGGCGTCGATGACCACGTTGCCGCCGACGGCCACCGTGCGGGGCGTGATGTCGCCCACGGCGTTGTCGGCGACGAACGCCGCGGGGACCTTGCGCAGGGCGATGCGCGGCGCGAGCTCGGCGCCGCCGTCGATCGTCAGCCCGAGGAAGGCGTTGCCCGTGAAGAGCGAACCGGCCAGAGGCCGGGTCGAGCCCACCGCGATGAAGTAGTAGCCCTCGACGAGCTGGACGTTCATGAACGTCTCGTCGTGGACCGCCATCCCGGCGGCCAGGTCGTTCCAGATCCGGACCCGGATCGTGTGTGCGCCCTGAAGCGGGTTGCCTGCCAGGTCGAGCAGCACGCCCTCCTGCATCAGCTCATTGGGCAACGCGCTCGCGACCGAAGGCGCGAAGACGATGCCCGCGGTCAGCGCGAGGCTCTTCCATTTGGTCGACAGTTTCATGCTCTCCCCCCCCATCAGCCGTTGGCGTCGAACGCGCAAGCAGCGCCGAGACCGGGCTCGGCCTCCGCCTGGTTGCGGTTCGGCAGGAACGGGCAGTTGTCCCGATCGTTGGCGACACCGTCGTTGTCCGTATCGTTCAGACAGGGCTCGTTGGGGCCCTGGTCAGGATTCGCAAGCGCCGGACAGCTGTCCTGGCTGTTCGGCACGCCGTCCCCGTCCGAGTCCGCGAGCGCGGCCTCGGCGCAGAAGTCACCGCCCGTGCCACCGCCGCCGACGGCGGGGTTCGGGTAGAGAACGCAGGAGTCGGCGTAGTCGGGCAGGCTGTCCCCGTCCGAGTCGCGGAAGAACCGCTGACAGGCGTCGCCCACCCCGTTGAAGTCGAGATCGGCCTGATCCGGGTTCGACAGCTCCGGACAGTTGTCGTCCGGGTTGAACACGCGATCCAGATCCGGGTCGTTGGGATCGACGAAGTTGGACTCGCAGGCGTTGCCTTCGCCGTCCTGGTCCGCGTCCGCCTGATCGGGGTTCGCGATGCCCGGGCAGTTGTCGCAGGGCGAGCCGATGGCGTCGAGATCGGGGTCCGAGAGGTCGAACGCCGGGAAGTTCGGGCAGTTGTCGACGTCGTCGCCGAGCCCGTCCCCGTCGGAGTCCCCGGCCGCGGCCTCGCAGGCGTCGCCCGTCCCGTTCATGTTGGCGTCGCCCTGCTCCGGGTTGGCCACGTCGGGGCAGTTGTCGAGCGCGTTCTCGATGCCGTCGTCGTCGAGGTCGAGATCCGGGGCGTCGGCGCAGGCGTCGCCGGTGCCGTCATCATCCGCGTCGGCCTGGTCCTGGTTGTCCACCAGGGGGCAGTTGTCACAGGCGTCGCCCAACCCGTCCCGGTCGCTGTTCAGCTGCCCGGGGTTCGCGGCGTCCGGGCAGTTGTCCGCGTCACCGCGGATGCCGTCGGAATCCGGATCCTCGTTGAAGGGATCGCCGTCGCAGACATCCCCGGGGCCGTCGTCGTCGCTGTCGAGCTGGTCTTCGTTCGGGGTGGCCGGACAGTTGTCCGTGTCGTCGGGAACGCCGTCGAGATCGGCGTCGGGCGGCGGCGGCGGCGCGTCGCACGCATCACCGAGACCGTTCCGATCGCTGTCCTCCTGGCCGGGGTTCGCCGTGTCTCGGCAGTTGTCGCTGCCGTCGGGGACGCCGTCCGAGTCGGCGTCGTCGGCCACGACGGGATCGTCGCAGGCGTCGCCCACGAGGTCACCGTCCGCGTCGACCTGATCCGCGTTCGAAACCGCGGGACAATTGTCCGCGGCGTCCGCGATGCCGTCGCCGTCCGCATCCGGGGGGGCGATCACGCCGCCGGTCGGCGTGCCACCCGTGGCGTTGCCACCGTCGCCGCCTCCGCCCGCGCCGCCTCCACCGACGGGGGAGCCCCCCGTGGTGCCGCCGCTGCCGCCGCCTGCGCCGCCCGTGGCGTTGCCGCCGGCGATGTCGCCGCCCGTGCCGCCCGCGGCCTCTCCGCCGGTGCCGCTCCCGCCGCTGCCACCGCCCGAGGCGCCACCGAAGACGCTCGCGTCCTCCTGGGACTCACCGCCGCCTCCGCCCCCGCCACCGCCACAGGCGACGGCCAGACAGGCAAGAACGGTTGCCCCGACCAGCTTTCGGCACTCCATCCGGACCATCGACTCTCCCCCTCGTCTCGGCGCACAGGACGCCACCGTCAGAATTCCATCCCCTATGAAATAGTTCAACAGGAATGCACGTTGCAAGGTGCCGAACGCGGATTTTCCGCGTCAGCGAGCGTCGTCGACGCCGTGAAGTGTGTAGTCGCAGATGAGCGGGCCCGCCGCCGCGCGCCCGAGCCCGGGGTCGAGACCCGGTTCGGTCCAGCAGCGGAGAATCTGCCCGGCGGTCATGCTGCCGAAGACGCGCCGGGTCGCCGGCGAGTGACCGCCGAGGGCCCCTTCGGACGGCCCGTTCCCACGCGAGGCTCCGTCGTGGAACCGCCCGTCGGGCGTGAAGCAGTCGACCTCGGTCCGGACGCGGCTGTCCGCGCGCGGTTGCCGACGCCCCGTCCCAACGCGCACGTCGACGCAGGTCAAGCCCGTCCCCAATCGGCGCGCGCCGGCCGGCGGTGTGGCCGAGACGCCCTCGAGGCGCGGCATGCGCTTGCCGGGAGCCACGTCGAGCAGCTCCACGAGATGCGTCGTCGGCTCGGCCGTCCCTTCGTCGACGCCCGCGGCCACCCACAGGACGGCCCGCTCCGCCGGGGCCATGTCTACGAGGGCCGCGCGCTCGCTCACGGGGAGCGACAGGAAGGGGACCTTCGCCGGCGCGCCCGCGGCCCACGTGCTCAGGAGCACGGCGCCGTCGGCGTCCCAGACGATTCGGTGAAGCGAGACCGTGTCGCCGGCTTCCGGGCGAACGGCCGAGGTGCCGGCCTGCTCCTTGCGCCACTGAATGCCCGGCGCCAGCAGGGTCGCCCCGGCCGTCGGCGCGGTCAGATCCGCAGGTTTGCCCGGATTCGTCGCCGGAGCGGTCGGGGCCAGCGTGGGTGGAGCCGAAGTGGCGGCGCCGGAGCGGGTCAACGGCACCACCGGCGCCTCGTCGCGGCACGCCCCGAGGAGAGCGGCGACGGCGAAACACGTCACGCCCGTGCTTCTGCGCCACACCCGACTGGTTCGATCGAAGGACACGGTTTCTCCCCCTCACTCGCGCCGAGGCGCGGTCCACAATCGACTATGTGCTACAGCATTTATAGAATGGCAAGCCTCGGCAACCTTGCCAGCGCCCGGTCGATCGGAGAGAACCAGCGGATTCAGGACGGAGTCTGCATGAGTTCCAGTCGCGTTCCCCACCTTCGACGCGCCCTGTTCGCCTTCTCGATGGCGGCCGCATTGGCGGGCTACTTCTGGTCCCAATCGCGGGTCCCCGCGCTCCAGCAGAAGGCAGCCATGGGCGGCCGCACCCGCATGGGCAACCTCGGGTTCGAGGTGCTGTTCCCTCAGGGGACGGACCGTTCCTTCTTCGACGCGGTCTGGCAGACCTCGATCGAGTGGGCCGTCACGAACTGGCGCGGCATGACCTTCGGCGTGCTCTTCGCCGCCATCATCATGACGCTCGTCTCCTGTTTCCCACGCCGCACCGCCGCCGGCGGGGGCGTCGTCGGCGCGCTCCGGGCCGCGCTGCAGGGGCTGGCCGCAGGCGCCCCGTTGGGCCTTTGCGCCAACTGCGCCACCCCGGTCGCCCACGGGATGCAAGTGGCCGGGATGCGCACGGAAGCCTCCCTGGCGACCATCATCGCGTCGCCGACGCTGAACCCCGTCGTGCTCGGCATGGTGTTCGCGATGTTCCCGCTCCACATCGCCGGCGTGAAGGTCGCTCTCACGCTGGCCCTCGTGCTGATCGTCATGCCGCTGCTGGTCCGGTTCCTGCCGACGCCCGCCGTCACGCCGCCCGCGGAGGACGCCGCCTTGACGGGGTGGACCCGGCTCACGCACATCTTCTTCCGTCCCCCGCCGGCCGTGGAGTGTCCCCTGCCCGGCGCGCCCGCCGAACCGTGGGCGCAGGCGGCATGGCAGGCGCTCCGCCTCTCCGTCCTCCACCTGGTCTATGTCCTGCGCGCGACGGTTCCGCTGATGGCCCTGGCCGGCATCCTCGGCGCCCTGCTGGTTCAGCTCGCGCCCCTCGAGAGCCTCGCCGAGGCCAGCGACACGCCGCTCGTCCTGGCAGGGGTGGCGCTGTTCGGCGCGCTGCTGCCCGTGCCGATGTCGTTCGACGTGCTGATGGCCTCGATGTTGTTCGCCGCCGGCGCGCCGCTCACGGTGGCGGGCACCCTGCTGTTCACCCTGGGGACGTTCAGCGTGTATCCGTTCCTGGTCGTCTGGCGAAGCCTGCGACCTGCGCTGGCGGTCGCCCTCATGCTCACCATCGCGGCCCTCGGGCTCGGTGCGGGTGTGGCGTCACAGCTTCTCCAGAAGCATGCCACCGCATCGGCGCTGGACTTCTACGCCGCCGCCGACGCCCGCCGCGGTGGCCAGGAGCTCCTCACCTTCGCTCGCGAGGCGTGCGGCCGCCTCGGCCCGGACGCCGCCCAATGCCTCGAGAGCGTCGCGCGACGCGGCCTCGCCCAAGGCATGGACGCGTCCATCTGCCTCCTCGTGCCGAGCGCCGGGCAGACGGACTGCCAAGAGGCCGCGCGCTTCGAAGCGACGACCCGGGCCGCGATCCAGTCCGGGCACCTCGAGCTGTGCCTGTCCCACACGACGCCCAAGGACCGCGGCCAGTGCCAGCGGCTCGTCGTCGACGCCGTGACCCGCGACAATCCGGACGTCAGCATCTGCGACGAGCTGGTCAACAGCGAGGAGATCGCGAATTGCAAGATGCACGCGCTCCGGGCGTGGGTCGAGCCGCGTGGAGACGGCACGCTCTGCTCCGTGTTGGGGGAGGCCGACGCCGAAGCGCAGTGCCGCGACTTCGCCCGGACCTGTGCGACGGCGCTCCAGCGCTCTCCGGAGGCATGCCAGGGCCTCGACGACGAGCAGCGCGGGCAGTTCTGCCTCGACCGCGTCGCGACGCTCCTCGTGGACGACGCGATCGCACGCGACGACTCGGCCGCAGGCTGCGCTTCCATCCCCGAGCAACTGCAGGAGGCCTGCCGGAATCGCTCGGCTCACAAGTGGTCCATGGCGCACGGGGACCCGGCGCTCTGTGACTCGATCAAGGAGCCCGAGGGGCGGACGACCTGTGCCCGGGGCGCCGTCGTGGAGCGCGTCCTCGCCGAGTTCCGCAGCCGCCGTGCGGCCGACGCCGGCATCGCCTTCGCCCTCGCGCCCCCGTCCGCCGAGCCAGACGCGGTGCAGCCCTCCACGCCGGCCCCGGCCCCCCTCGTCCAGGAGACGCTGATGACCGGCGGGGTGCGGATGCGCCGCACGGCCTTCAGCGCCGCGAACACCGACGGTGAAGCGCGGTTCGTGCGCCACCTCGGACCCGACCTCGGCCTCACGGGGCTGCCGCGATTCACCGGGCTGGACTTCCGGGAGCCCTTCGTCAACGGGCGAGGCGTCGCCTCGGGCGACTTCGACGACGACGGTCGCCCGGACCTGCTCCTGGCCACCCGCGTCGGGCCCCGCCTCTTCCGCAACCTCGGCGGCCTGCGGTTCGCCCCCGTGGCGCTGCCGAAGGTCGTCCAGGACGCGGACACGTTCCTCGTCGCGTTCGTCGACGTGGACGACGACGGCCGTCTGGACATCTTCTTCTCCGCATACGGGGCGGACGTCCGCGTCCTCCTCAACGACGGCGGGCACTACGACCGCGGGCGCATGCAGAGCTTCCCGCATCGCGATGCCGTCGTCGCGCTCGCGGCCGCCTTCGCGGACACGAACCGGGACGGCCGCCTGGACGTGTACCTCGGCAATTGGTCGTTCGGCTCGGAGCGCGGCTTCGAGCCGACCTACTCGCGCAACCGCATGCTCGTCTCGTTCGGCGGCGGACACGTGGAGCAGGTCCTGCCCGAAGCCGCCGGCGAGACGCTCTCGACGCTGTTCACGGACTTCAACGGCGATCGGTCCCTGGACCTGATCGTCGGCAACGACTACGACCGCCCCGACCACTTCTACTTCGGCTCCGGCGACGGGAGCTTCGTGCTCGTCGGGCGGGGCGCCGGGGTCATCCCGGTGACTCCAATGCACACGATGAGCATCGACGCCGGCGACATCGACAACGATCTCATCCCGGACATCTTCATGGCCGACATGAGCTTCGGGCCGGCCACACCGGGCATCTACTGTGACCCCCTGACCGGCGAGGACGCCGTCCGCTGCCGCGCGACCGTCGCCGCCTTCGAGGCGTTCGAGAGCGCCCGGATGGCCGACTGCGGCGCCCTCCCGGAGGGGGCGGACGCGGCCGATACGCAGGGTTGCATGGCCGCCGTCCTGACGCAGCTCGCCTTCCAGTCCCGGGACAAGGCGATCTGCGGTCGCCTCCCCGAGGGGGCGGTCACCTTGCGGAAGTTCTGTGAGCTGGTCCTCGACGCACCGCCGGCCCCGCCGCTGCCCCTGGGCGACTGGCTCGATCAGCAGACGACCAACAAGCTCCTGCTGGGCAACGGCGTCGGGCGATTCGCCGATGTCACCAAACGCCTGGGGGTGGAGAAGTCCGGCTGGACGTGGACCGCGCGATTCGCCGATCTGGACGACGACGGCTTCCAGGACATCTACGCGGGCAATGGCTACAAGTTCCTTCGGCCGACGCCGAACGTCTTCTTCCGGAACATCGACCGGGCGACGCGGTTCGAGGACCAGGCCGCCAAGGTCGGTCTCGACGAGCGCCTGAACACGCCCGCCTTCACGCCGACCGACCTCGACGGAGACGGCGATCTCGACCTGGTCCTGACGACCGTACCCGGCCCGGTGATCATCTACGAGAACCGCCTGAGTCGCGGCCGCAGGTTCCACGTCGAGCTCCGGGACCACCGGGGCAATCGGTTCGGAGTGGGTTCGAAGGTCCGCATCGAGCTCGATGTACCCGGACGGCCGCGCCAGATGCGGGAGATCCGGGCCGGCGGCGGGTATCTGTCCTTCGACGCTCCGATCGCACACTTCGGCGTCGGGGACGTCGAGCGGATCAAGGCCATCGAGGTGGAGTGGTCGACCGGGCAGGCCGACCGCTACGAGGGCCCCTTCGACGCCGGCCACCGATACGTGATCGAACGCCCCGCCGCCCCCTGAGCGCCGGTCAGCCCTCGGCGGGCGTCGCGGCGGCCGCCGCCTGAGCCTGCGCCGCGGCCTCGGCCTTCGCCGTCACGGCCGCGTCCAGCTCGCCCTTCCACTTCTTCTCTTCCTTGCTGGTCATCAGCCCGAGCAGGACCTGGGCGTGGCGCAGGCGGGCGCGGCACAGGTCGCGCCCGAGCAGCTCCATCGTCTCGAAGAGCGGCGTCGCCACGGGCCGGCCCGTGAACGCCACGAAGAGCACGCGCAGGTAGTCCTTCACCTTGAGGCCGAGCAGCTCCGCCGTCTCGCGCAGCGTGCGGTCCAGGACGTCCCGCGTGAACGGCGTGACCTCCTCCATGCGCCACGAGCTCCACTGCAGCGCGCGCCGCACGCCGTCGGCGTCCAGACCCTTCACGGTCAGGTCCGCGGCGTTCACCTCGATCAGACCCTGGAAGAAGAAGCTCGTCATCGCGCCGAGATCGCTCAGGCGCTCGACGCGGCCCTGCACCAGCGGCGTGATGCGCGCCAGGTAGTCCTGGTTGAGCGCCCACTGCGCGACGCGCTCGCCGAACTGCGCCGGCGTCAGGCTCTCGCGGATCCAGCGGCCGTTGAGCCAGCTCAGCTTGGCCTGGTCGAACACGGGGCCGCCCAGCGACACGCGCGTCAGGTCGAAGTTCGCCACCATCTCCTCGAGGTTGAACTTCTCGCGCTCGTCCGGCATGGACCAGGCCATCATGCCGAGGTAGTTGAGCAGGGCCTCGGGCAGGAACCCCATGCGCTCGTAGTACACGATGCTGGTCGGGTTCTTGCGCTTGCTCAGCTTGCTCTTGTCCGGGTTGCGCAGCAGCGGCATGTGGCACAGCTGCGGGGCCTCCCAGCCGAAGTACTTGTAGAGCAGCAGGTGTTTGGGCGCGGAGCTGATCCACTCCTCGCCGCGCAGCACGTGCGTGATGCCCATCAGGTGGTCGTCGACGACGTTGGCCAGGTGGTAGGTGGGCAGGCCGTCGCTCTTGAGCAGCACCTGCATGTCCACCTGGATCCACTCGATCTCGACGCGCCCGCGCAGCAGGTCGTCGATCTCGCACACGCCCTCGCGCGGCACGTTCATGCGCACCACGTGCGTCTCGCCGGCGGCGGCGCGGGCGGCGGACTCGGCGGCGGGGATGCTGCGGCACTGGCCGTCGTACCCCGGCGTCTGGTTGGCGGCGATCTGGGCCTTGCGGACCGTGTCGAGCCGGTGGGCGTCGCAGAAGCAGCGGAACGCGTGGCCCTTCTCGAGCAGCTCGTCCGCGTGGGCCCGGTAGATGGCCGAGCGCTCGCTCTGGCGGTAGGGGCCGTGGGGGCCGCCCACGTCCGGGCCCTCGTCCCAGCTCAGGCCGAGCCAGCGCAGGCTGCGCAGGATGGCCTCCTCGGACTCGCGCGTGCTGCGGACCTGGTCCGTGTCCTCGATGCGCAGCAGGAACTGCCCGCCGTGCTGCTTGGCGAAGCAGTAGTTGAACAGGGCCACGTAGGCCGTGCCGACGTGGGGGTCGCCCGTGGGCGAGGGCGCGATGCGGGTGCGAACGACGGTCATGGGAGGCTCCGGAGGCAGGGGTCGCCGCGGCGCCGTGGCGCCCGGCAAAAAAGACGGCGGATTGTGCCCTCGCCTTCGCACCGTGGCAACGCGAATGCCCGGTTTACACAGGTGCACCGGCCGGTGTAGATCCGCGCGTCCGATTTCCCGGCCGTGGAGTTTTGCGCGTGTCCCGACTGCCCCGCATCGCCTTGCACCTCTCGCTCGCGGGCCTGTCGTGGTTGGCCGGGTGTGGCGGTCTGGGCACCTACGCGACCCCCTGCTACGACGACTCCGCCTGTGAGAACGGCGAGGTCTGCCGCGCCGGGCAGTGTGTCGTGCAGTGCGTGACGGACGTCGAGTGCCCCGTCGACCGCGCCCCTCTGCCGGTTCAATCGCTGCATCGTCGAGGGCTCCACCGCGCCGGACGCCAGCCCGCCGGACGCCGAGCTCTTCACCCCGGACGCCGCGCCCGTGCTCACGCCCGACGCCGCCCCTGTGGCGACCCCGGACGCCGCCCCCGCCCCGACCCCGGACGCCGCCCCCGCCCCGACCCCCGACGCCGCGCCGGCCCCCACGCCGGACGCAGCGACGCCGGACGCCGCGGTGGTCACCCCCGACGCCGCCGTGGTCACCCCCGACGCCGCGCCCTGAGGCCCGGCCTCAGCGCAGCGCCAGCTCCACGGGGCAGTGGTCCGAGCCGAGCACGGCCATGTGAATCCGCGCGTCCGCCACGCGGGGCAGCAGGTCGGCGCCGATCAGGTGGTAGTCGATGCGCCAGCCCACGTTCTTCTCGCGCACGCCGGGCCGGTTCGACCACCAGGAGAACTGGTCCTCGAGCTGCGGGTTGCGCGCCCGGAACACGTCCACGAAACCGGCGTCCAGGAACTCGTCCACCAGCGCGCGCTCACCGGGCGTGAAGCCGCTGGCGGTCTGATTGCCGCGCCAGTTCTTGATGTCGATGTTGCGGTGCGCCGTGTTCCAGTCGCCGCAGATGACCACGGCCTCGCCCCGGGCCCGCCGCTCGCCGGCGAACGCCAGCATCTTGCGGTAGAACTCCTTCTTGTAGTCGAGGCGCCCCAGATCGCGCTGGGCGTTGGGGAAGTAGGCGTTGATGAGCGTGAGGTCGCCGTGGCGCGTCACGAGCACGCGGCCCTCGTCGTCGAACCGGGCCTCGCCGAAGCCGATCTCGTGGGCGTCCGGCGCCACGCGCGAGAACGTGGCCACGCCGCTGTAACCGGGTTTGACGGCCGCATGCCAGTGGAGCGTGTAGCCCAGGTCGCGCAGCGCCTGCGTCTCGAACTGCTCGGCGGTGGCCTTCGTCTCCTGCACGCACAGGACGTCCGGCTTCTCGGCGGCGACCCAGTCCAGCAGGCCCTTGCGGGCGGCGGCGCGGATGCCGTTCACGTTCCAGGTGAAGAGTCTCATCGCCAGCCGTTCTCCCGCGCCACGCGGCTGAAGACCTCTTCGAGGAACGGGAAGCTCGGCGTGGTCTCCTTGCGCGCGAGCATCCACACGGCGTTCTGAATCGCGGCGTTGGCCGGCGCCTCGAGGCCCAGGGCCTTCGCGCGCTCGACGACCTCGCCGTTCAGGAAGTCCACGGGCGGCGTGCGGCCCTTCTCCAGGGCGACCAGCATCGACGACCGCATCCGCCGGAACTTCAGCCCCACGGCGTAGATGATCGCGTGCCGGCGCACCCGCGCGCCGTTGAACCGGCCCAGGCGCATGTCGGCGTCCAGGGCGATCCAGTCGACGTCCAGCGTGCCGGCGACCTTCTCCAGGCGCACGCCCGAGGCCCGCGCGACCTCGACGCACTCGGTGAAGATCTCCAGCGCGAACCGCCGCGCGAACCGCTTCTGAATCAACTCGCCGAGCCGCACGCCGGCCACGGTGCCCAGCGACGAGATGGCGCAGTTGATGGCCAGCTTGCTCCACCGCACGCCGCGCAGATTGGGCGTGAGCTTGACCTCGCCGATGGGGGCGAGCAGGCGGGCGAGCACGTCCAGTGCCGGGTCGTGTTTGCCGTCCAGCTTGCCGAGCGCGAACCCGCCGGAGCTGGTGCGCTCGTACAGGCCGGGCTCGGGCATCAGCCCGCCCCAGCCGACCACGGCGCCGATCACGCGCCCCGGATCGCCGATGGCCTTCGCCACGCGCTCCTCGCACAGGCCATTCTGGAAACACACGATCCGGCCGTTCGGGGCCAGGAAAGGCAGCGCCGTGCGGGCGGCCTCCTCGACCTCCGGGGGCTGCGTGGCCAGGATCACGAAGTCGTAGGGGCCGGGCTGGATCTCGGGGTAGATGCGACCGGGGACGGCGCGGGACGGCTCGAGGCCGGCCAGCCGGAAGCCGGTGCGGGCCACGGCGTCGCGCTGCGCCGCGTTGCGGCTGACGGGCACGACCTCGGCCAGGCCGCACTCGAAGAGGTGCGCCGCCGTGATGCCGCCGATGCCGCCGGTGCCCAGGATCAGGATGCGGGGCCGCTGCCCGGCCGTCGGAGAGGGAGTGGGCGTGGACATGGGCCGTGCTTGTGCCACAAAGGCGCGCCGGTGCAAAGCCCGCCTTGCACCGGGAGCGGGCCGTGGGCATGATGCGCGCGCATGTCGCTCCGCACCCTGCTGATCTTGATGGCCCTGGTGAGCACCACGATGGTGGCGGCGGTCATCTACACCAAGGTGCTGAACCGGGGCCCGCGCAACGATCCGTCCCTCGCCGAGCTGCGCGCCCTGGAGCGCGTGTGCGAGGCGCAATGCGAGCGAGACGCCCCGCGGATCGTGGCCATCGCCAAGTCCGCCGAAGAGGTCTCGCGCATGGCCAACGCCTGCCTGGACGCCTGCGTGAAGCGGGCCCTCGACCCGCCCTCAGCCGAGCCGCCCTCCGCCGCCGCTCGCTGACGCACACGCCGGAGTGCCCATGTCGCCCGTCGCCCTCGCCCGTCGCCCGGTCGTTCTCGCGTGTGCTCTGGGTCTCCTCGCCGGCTGCGGCGGCGATGCCACCGATGGGTTCACGCTCGGCACCTACGACGAGGCCCTGCGCGTCACGACCTTCCGCGTGCGCTGCCAGGCCGGCGCGTTCATCGGATCGATCTCCCCCACGGACGCCGGCGACTCAGGCCCCATCTCGGACGTCCGCCTGCTGCGCTGGGACCTCGAGGCCGGCACGCTCACGGACTTCGGCGACGCCGAGGCCTCCAGCACGAGCTGGACGGTGGACGCCGCGGAGGTCGGCTGCGACGCGCCCGGCACGGCCCTGGTGGCCGTCCCGCTGGGGGACGCCCACTTCGGCCCGCCCGAGCTCGAGGTGGGGGTGCCCGGGGTGCTCAACGGTGGCGGCGCCCGCGACCAGACGCTGCCGGTCACGCTCGTCGTCTCCGAGGTCGGCGACGCCGCCGCCAGCGTCACGGTCTACCTGTACGACCTCGTCGGCGACTCGGCGCTCACGCCGGTGCCCCTCACGCGCACGGGCCCCGGCAACTGGGACGCCGCCTGGAATGGAACGCTCGCCCCCGGCTACCTGATGGGCGCCATCGCTCGCGACTCGGCCGGCGCCGTGATCGGCACCTTCGGGCTCTGAGTCACCGCTCGACCTCGCCTCGATCTCCCCGTTCGGCGTACAGTGGTCCCCGTGGTCCACACCGGACCGCTGAGCACTGGGGAGTGCGGATGCCCTCGAAAAGTTTGAAGATTCGCCCAGCCGTCGGGCTGCTGATGGCCCTGTTCGGCTGCGAGGCGGACGTCGCGGCGACGGACGACGCGACGGTTCAGGGGGCCGGTGGCGGCGCCGCGCTCGACGCCGGTGCGCCGGGCGGAGACACCGGTGAAGGTGGCCAGGCCGCGGGCGGGACGACCTCGGGCGGTGGCGCGGGCGGCGAGCCCACGGGCGGCGCCCCGAGCGGCGGCGCGGG
>CAINDO010000463.1 GCA_903847385.1 uncultured Myxococcales bacterium | reverse complement strand
GGTCCGGCCGCGTGGCGTCGCCCGCGCCACCGCCGTCGGGGGTGGGCGGCGTGCGAGCGTCGGCGCCGTCGTCGCCGGCGTCCAGCGTGGTCGTGGCGGGGTCGTCCTCGCTCAGGCACGCCGCGGCCAGGGGCATCACCGCAACACACAGCGCGAGTCGTCGGAGGCCGCGCAGGGCGCGGGGCCGAGGGGCCGGAGATTTCGTTGCCATGAGTCCGGCGCCTAACACAGCGGGGGAGGCCCCGCAATCGTCCGGGGCGACCGCGCGCTCAGCCGAGGGTGTCCAGAAAGTCGAGCAGGGCCGCGCGGACCTCGTCCGGGTGCTCGAGCATGCTGGCGTGCGTGCCGTGGGGCAGCCGCACGTAGCGGGCGTCGGGCAGGGCGGCGGCGATGGGCGCGCCGACCTTGCCCGTGGGGGCGAACACGTCCCGGTCGCCGGCGAGCACGAGCGTGGGCACGCGCACGTCCGGCAGGTGGTCGCGGGCGTCGTGGTGCGCGGCGGAGAGCGCCAGGTGCCGCACGCTGGGGCCGTGCACGTGGGCCCAGTGGTCCACGATGCCGTGGATGTCCCGGGTCGTCGCGTCGCCGCCGATGAACCCCAGGCGGCGGCCCAGGAACGGCCCCAGGGGCGAGCGGCCCGCGCGGGCCAGGAACGGCATCACGGCGCCCATCGCGGGCCCCGGCGTGAGGGCCATCAGGCGCTTCAGGGCCGGCCCGGCGGGGCCGAAACACGTGTCCAGCACGCGACCGGCGGGGCCGAGCAGGAGCGCCAGGGCGCGCACGCGGGTCGGGGCGCGGCGGTGGATCTCCAGCGCGACCTGGCAGCCCATGGAGAAGCCGCAGACCACGGCGTCGTGCACGCCGGCGGCGTCCAGCACGCGCAGGGCGTCGTCGGCCACGCCCTCGATGCTGGCGCCGGCGCGGCTGCGGGCGGGCTTCGAGTCGCCGTGGCCCTTGAGATCCCAGGTGATCACCCGGCTTCGCGCTTCGAGCGCGGGCAACAGGTGGCGCCAGAAGTGCGTGTCGGTCGTCAGGCCGTTGCACAGCAGCAGGGCGGGCTCGCCGTTGCCGGCGGCGTCCCAGCCGACGTGCGTGCCGTCGGCGGAGAGAATCTGTCGGTGATGTCTGCGGGGGGGCGTGGACATGGGGTCCTCGGGTCTTCGATGGCTAACGCGCGGGGAGCCGCGCGTGGGGCAGGGGCAGCAGAAACAGCAGGATCACGACCCACACGCCGGCCTCCATCAGCGCGTCCGCGGTGATGAAGGGGCCCGCGCCGGCGGAGCGGACCGTGAACCCCACGATGAACAGCAGCACCAGGCCGAGCTTGAGCCGGGCGAAGTGCCAGGCGACGGGCACCGCGGGCACCAGGGCGTCCGGCGAGGCGCGGCGCGCGAGCAGCAGGCCGACCACGGCGGCGCCGATGTAGAGCGAGGCCGTGAGCGCCGTGTTCCAGGCCCACGTCTCCTCGACGTTGGCGCCCTCGGGCAGCCACTTGAAGAAGTAGTTGAAGTCCAGGCCGGGCACGCGGCAGCCGAGCATGACCCACAACATGAGCCACAGGAGCATCACCAGGCCCACGCCGCGCTCGAGCAGCGGCGCGCCACCCCGGGCCCGGGCCCACAGCGGGAACGCCGCCAGGCCGCACAGCACCGGGCTCAGGCGCTCCGGCGAGTGTCCGAAGAAGAACGCCAGCGCCGGGGGGGCCACGAGCGCCAGCAGCGGCTCCGCGCGCGGCACGCGGTGCGCCAGCAGCACCAACGGGAAGAGCAGCACACAGGGCGCGATGAACACGTGCGGCGGCAGCCACGGCCCCGCGCCGGCCAGGGCCAGCCCCGGCAAAGCGCAGAGCAGCCAGGGGCGCCACTGCCGGCCCGCACCGCAGGCGATCACCAGCAGCGCCAGCGCCCACATCGTCGGCACCTGCACGGCGGCGAGCGTCTCCGTGAAGACCATGAACCAGCGCACCGCGAAGTTGCGCACGGCCGGGTTCCAGACCATCCAGAGCATGAGCGCCAGCCCGGCCCCGGCGGCGGCCTCGGCGCGGCGCCCGGCGCGCAGGGCGAGCCCCGTGGACACGACGGCCACCACCACCAGGCCGGTCAGCGCGGTGAACACGCCCCCGAACTTGTAGACGGTGGGGGCGGCCAGGGCCATGGCGCCGGCCATGAACAGCGCGGCGTAGCCCGTGGCCGGGCGCAGGTCGCCCTCGAAGTGCAGGAGCCGCCGCGCCGGCCAGGCGAGGGCGAGCCCCAGCAGGCCCGACAGCGCGCCGATGCCGATGTTGACCGCCTTGGGACGGTAATACAGGTACGGCCGCCAGAGGGTGAAGGTCACGCCGGCCACGAAGGTCACCGCGGCCAGGCCGAGCATGACCAGCAGCAGCGCCCGCCACTCGGGGTTCAGCAGCCATCGCACGCGATACGGCAGCGACACGAGCACGGCCAGCACGACGCCGACCACCACGGCCCAGATCGGCAGCACGGCGTTGCCCGAGGCCACCTCGGGCAGACCCTCCTGCGGCGGCACGGGCGCGCCCGCGTAGTAGGCGTCCACCCAGGGGATCTCGCCGAACCGCAGCCCGAACAGCGGCGCCCACAGGCTGGCGTGGTCGGTCATCGCCAGGGCGCGCTCCATGGGCCGGTCGAACCGCGGCCCGAAGGCGACCACGTAGGTCGGCACGTCCAGGCCGGCGAAGTGGCGGCCATCGGGCAGGTGGCCGTGATCGCCGAAGATGATCACGTGATCCGTGGGCCGCAGGCGGGCGATGGCGGCGTCCACCTCGCGGTCGACGACCTCCATGGCCGCCTCGTAGGGCGGGCCGTCCGGGCCGATGCGATGGCTCAGCTCGTCCGGATCGCGCAGGTGGATGATCAGGAAGTCCAGGCGCTCGCGGTCCAGCGCCTCCATGCCCCGGGCGACCGTGCCGGGATCGTCGACCTCGGGCAGGGTCTCGAGCCAGTCGAAGCCGGCCATCGCCTGCGCCACCAGGGGATCGCCCACGAACCCGAGGCGCTTCCCGGCGGCCTGCAGCGCGTGGAAGACGCTGCCCGTCGGCGCGCCGGACGCCCCGCCGAAGTTGCGGACCATGGCGAACAGCGAGAAGCGGTCGAGGCCCGTGCTCGCGGCGGTCATGCAGGGCACGCTCACGGCGTCCATGCACTCGCGCACGGGGCCGTGCAGGGCCGTGGGCAGGCGGGCCTTCAGGCGGGTCAGGCGGCCCGGGGCGGCCATGTCCGAGGTCGACAGCGAGTCGATCCAGAACATCACCAGCCGCGTCTGGGCGGGCGGCGTCGGCAGGGGCTGCGCCGTGGGCGCGTGGACCTCGGCGCTCATCTCCAGGAAAAAGAGCGTCAGCAGCGCCAGCAGCAGGGGCAGCACCCGCCCGATGGAGAGCACGCGGGCCGGCGGCGGCGAGGGGTTGAGCAGGTCGAGCATGGCGCGGGCGCGGAGTGTAGTGCTCACCGCGCCCGGGGCAACTCCCCATCGTGGGGATTGACCCATGGGTGCTGCGGGCGGACTCACCGCTCAAGCACCCTCGGGGGCAGGCGTCGATGTGCAGGATGAGCCGGCCCCGGCTCGAGGGTCTCCCCATGCATCTCGCCTTCGCTCGTCGTGTCCTGCCTGCCCTCGCCGTGTCCCTGACCGTGTTGCGTTGCCTGCCGGCCTGCACGGGCCCGAACCCCGCCGAGACGATCTACGTGCCCGTGGGCGCGCCCCCGCCGGCCCCGTACATCGAGGGCGAGGTCGTGGTGCGGTTCCCGCCGGGCCTGACCCGGGCGGACGTCGACGCGCGGCTCGCCCCCTGGGGCGGCGTGGTGCTGGACGGCGCCTTCGAGGGCGAGGTCGGCCCGAGCGACACCGCGCGGACCAACCTGGTGGACGGCCTGCTGCGCCTGGGCCTGCCCGCGGGCATGCCGGTGGAGGAGGCCGAGGGTCTGCTCGCGCTCGACGGCGAGACGCTGTTCATCGAGCCCAACTACATCGTGAACGCGTTCCGCACGCCCAACGACCCGCGCTACGGCGAGCTGTGGGGCATGGCCCGCATCGACGCGCCCGGCGCCTGGGACCGGACCACGGGCAGCGCGGACGTGATCGTCGCCGTGATCGACACGGGCCTGGACTACACCCACCCGGACCTGCGCGACCGCGCCTGGCGCAACCCCGGCGAGACGGCCGGTAATGGCGTCGACGACGATCGCAATGGCTATGTCGACGATGTCTACGGTTGGGACTTCTGCAACAACGACTCGAACCCCATGGACGACCATGGGCACGGCACGCACTGCGGCGGCACGATCACGGGCACCGGCAACAACGCCGTGGGCGTGGCCGGCGTGTCCTGGAACGCCCGGGTGCTCGGCCTGAAGTTCTTGTGCGCCAACGGCAGCGGCAGCACCTACGCGGCCTCGCTCGCCGTGCGCTACGCCGCGGACATGCGCTTCGCGCTGACCTCGAACTCCTGGGGCGGCGGCGGCTTCTCCCAGGCGCTGTACGACACGATCCTGTACGCGCAGGGCAAGAATCAGCTCTTCGTCGCGGCCGCCGGCAACGACGGCCAGAACATCGACGCCGCCAACAGCTACCCGGCGGGCTACGACCTGCCGAACATCGTCAGCGTCGCCGCGAGCGACTCGGGCGACGCCCGCGCGAGCTTCTCCAACTACGGCGCGACCCGGGTGGACCTGGCGGCGCCGGGCGTGGGCATTCTGTCCACCCTGCCCAACAACGGCTACGCCGCGTGGTCGGGCACGTCGATGGCCACGCCGCACGTGTCCGGCGCGCTCGGCCTGTACTTTGCCGCGCACCCCGGCGCCGGCTGGGCCGATGCCCGCGCGGCGCTGCTCGCCGCCGTGGACCCCGTGGCCGCCTGGCGCGGTGTGGTCGCCACGGGCGGCCGCCTGAACGTGGGCCGCCTGCTCGCCGGCGCGGCCCCGGCCCCCGCGGCGCCGACCGGCGTGCGCGTCGTCGGCGATGGCTCGGATGCGTTCAAGGTCTCCTGGAACGCCCCGGCCGATTCGAGCGTGACGCACCACCTGGTCTACGCCCGCAAGGATGGCGGCGAGGTCCGGCCGGCGCAGCGTGCGGACGCGAGCCCGGCCCGCGTGAGCCCCGTGAGCGTGGGCACCTGGCAGGTCTCCGTGGCGGCGATCAACCCCACGGGCGCGAGCCCGCGGAGCGTGGAGGTGCCCTTCGTGGTGGCGGACGCCGTGCCCCCCGGGCGCGTGCTGGATCTGACCGTGCGCGGCCCCGTGGGCGCCCCGGTCGAGGTCCGCCGTGCCGTCGCCACCAGCGACTTCGGCGAGGGCTGGGGCGCCGACGCCGCCGTGGACGGCGACCCCCTGACGGGCTGGGCCGCGCGGCCCGAGCTCGACCCCGCGGACGCCCGCCTGCGCTTCGCCCTGGGCGACGGCGTGGTCGTCGGCCGCGTGACGGTGGACGCGCTGCCCGGCTTCGAGGCGCTCCTGCCGCCGGGCATCGAGGTGCGCGCGCTCTTCGCCGACGGCTGGACGGTGCTGGCCAGCGAGCTCGCGCCGCCGCTCTCCGGGCGGTGGTCCTGGGACTTCGCCCCCGTGGAGACGGACACGCTGGAGCTGCGCATCACCGAGTTCGCCGAGCACGTCTCTGGCCTCTCGTACGCGGTCGTCGGCGAGGTCGGGCTGTACGCCCCGCCGAGCGACCCCGGCGCGCTGGAGATTGGGTTCACGGCCCCCGGTGACGACGGCGCCGCGGGCACCGCCGCCGCCTACGACCTGCGCGTGGCCCCGGGCCTGACCGAGGCCGGCTTCGACGCCGCGCCGCGCGTCGCGCTCGATCCTCCGGCGCCCCCCGGCACCCGCGAGGTGCGCACCATCGGCGGGCTGCCGAGCCAGACCACGCTGGGGCTCTCCCTGGCCGCCGTGGACGAGGTCGGCCTGCGCGGCGCGCCCTCGCCGGTGGTCTTCGCCACCACGGGCGCGCTGCCGCCGGGCGCCCCCCAGGACGCCGTGATCGTCTCCGCCGGCGCGGACTTCGTGGAGCTGACCTTCACGGCCCCCGCGGACGACGGCCTGCTCGCCGCCAGCGGCCCCGTGGGGCGCTACGAGATCCGCTGGTCGGATCGGCCCATCACCGCCGCCACCTGGCCCGGCGCGCGCCTGGTCGAGGGCCCCGCGCCCGCGGCCCCCGGCGCCGTGCAGCGGTTCCGCGTGACCGGCCTGCCCGCCGCGCCGCGCCACCACCTGCGCATCGCCGCCCTGGACCGCGCCGGCCTGCGCGGGCCGTGGACGGACGATCTGGCCGCCGATGCCCCCGCGGGCCCGGACGCCACGCCGCCCGCCGCCGTCGGCGCGCTCACGGCGAGCTACGAGGCCGGCAGCGCCGAGCCCGCGCCCCTGGGCGGCGAGGCCGCGCTGGTCGACGGCGACCCGGAGACGGGCTTTATGCTCGACGGCGCGCCCGGCGCGACCCTCTCGCAGGTGTTCTCGCTCGGCGACGTGCCCCAGCCGCTCACGCAGGTCGTGCTGCTGCCCCACACGCTGTTCCCCGGCGACATGCCCGTGGCCGCCGTCGTGCGCACGCAGGACCCCCGCACGGGCCTGTTCACCGAGCAGGCGCGGGTGAACGCCGTGGCCCCGGGCGCGCCGCTGGTGCTCTCCATGCCGCCCGTGGACGTGACGCGCTTCACGCTGGACCTGGTCGTCGGGCCCGCGCGTTTCGGCGTGGCCGTGGTCGCCCTGGGCGAGGTCTCGGCGGAGCGCGCGCTGCCCGGCGGCGGCCGCGCCCGGCTGACCTGGGTGGCCCCCGGCGACGACGCCTGGCTGGGCCGCGCCGTGGAGTACGACCTGCGCCGCGCCGGCGCCGAGATGGCCACGGTGGAGGCCTTCGCCGCGGGCACGCGCCTGGAGCTGCCGCCCCCGGCCGAGGGCGGATCGCTCGAGGTGGCCACCCTGCCCGACCTGGGCGAGGGCGCGCGGTTCTTCTTCTCGCTGCGGGCGCGCGACGACGCCGGCGCCTGGGGCGCCTTGGGCAACAGCGCGCGCCTGGACGTGCCGCCCGTGCCGCCCGGCGCCATCCGTGACCTGCGCGTCGTGTCCGTGGAGCGCAACGCCGTGGAGCTCACGTTCACGGCCCCCGGCGACGACGGCTACGCCGGCCGCGCCGCCCGCTACGACCTGCGCTTCGTGCCCGGCGCCCTGACCGAGGGCCGGTTTGCCGACGCGCAGGCCGTGCCGACGCCGCCGCCCGCCCCCGCC
>CAINDO010000462.1 GCA_903847385.1 uncultured Myxococcales bacterium | reverse complement strand
GATTTTTCCAGGTGGTGGGGGACAAGCTCTATCAGTCCGACCGCCCCATGGGCCGCAAGGAGCCGGCGGACCTGCGGCCGCGGGCGGGCATGGTGCTCGTGTTCACGCCGCGCACGCTGCCGCCCCGGGCGCGGGTGGTCTCCACGTTCCGGACGGAGGCGAAGTAGGCAAAGTAGGTAAAGTACGCAAGGTGAGTCGACCGGCGTAAAGGTCGAGAAAAGTACCGATACGTCGTTGCGTGTCTGAAGAGGTGTGTGTTATCCCACATGTACCACCTCGATGGAGACGCCCATGAACTCGCTCGCTCCGTACCTGCTCTTCCTGCTCGTCGCCCTGTCCGCCGTGGGCCCCGCCCGCGCCGACGGCCCCGCGAAGTCGGACGCCGAGCAGGCCCGCGCCGTGTCGACCATGGCGCTGCCCTCGCTGGCCGCCAAGCTGCGCGCCCGCGCCGAGGCCCGCGCGACGACGCCGAGCGAGGCCGACGAGGGCGACGTCTTCGGCTCCGTCGGGACCGGCGCGCCGGCCAGCGTCGCGGCGAACCTGCCCGCCCGGCCGTGATCCTCGCCGCATTCCGCGGCGCCCGACTTCCGTCGGACGGGGGCGTGTGATAGGTGGGCCCCATGTCCATTCGCAGTATGACCGGCTTCGGCCGGGCCTCCGCCACCATCGCCGACGTGACCTACGGCGTCGAGGTGCGCGCCGTGAACCACCGGTTCCTCGAGCTTCGGCTGCGCTTGCCGCCCGGGCTCGGCCACCTGGAGTCCAGCGTTCGCACCCTGCTCGGCGCGCGCTGCCGCCGCGGCCGGGTGGATCTGAACGCCGTCTCCAGCCTGGAGGACGAGGGGAGCCGGGCCACCGGGGTCACCGTGAACCTGCCGCTCGCCCGCAGCGTGCTGGCGGCGCACCAGGCCATCCAGGCCGACATCGGCGTGACCTTTCGCGCAGACACGGCGACGATCGCCGGCTGGCCCGGGGTCCTCGTCCCCGTCACCCGCGTCGCGGTGGACGCGGACGTGGAGGCCCGCTTCCTGGCGGCCGTCGAGCAGGCCGCGGACGGTCTGGTCGAGATGCGCGGCGCCGAGGGCGAGGCCCTGCAGCGCGAGCTTCTCCGCCGGCTCGACGCCGTGGACGCCCTGCGCGTGCGCATCGAGGCCCGCGCCCCAGAGCAGACCCGCGCCTACCGCAGCCGGCTGGAGGCGCGCATGCGCGAGCTCCTCGCCGGCCTGGACATCCAGACGGACCAGGGCCGCATTCTGCACGAGGTGGGCATCTTCGCCGAGAAGGCGGACGTGGCCGAGGAGCTGACGCGCCTGGCGAGCCACACGGCGCAGGCCCGCTCGTGGCTGGGCGATGGCGCCGCGGCGGCCGGGGACGACGGCATCGGCCGCCGCCTCGACTTCCTGTGCCAGGAGCTCAACCGCGAGGCGAACACCATCGGCAGCAAGGTGCAGGACCTCGAGGTCTCCGAGCGCGTCATCGAGCTCAAGGCCGAGCTGGAGCGCCTGCGCGAGCAGGTCCAGAACGTGGAGTGAGGGGTTGCCCGTGCTGTTGTTGATCATGGCCGCCTGCAGCGGCACCGGTAAGTCCACGCTGGCGCGACGCCTCCTCGCCGAGCACCCCCGGCTGCGCCTGAGCGTGAGCCACACCACGCGCGCCCCCCGGCCGGGCGAGACCTCGGGTGTGGAGTACCACTTCGTCGACCGCGCGACCTTCCAGGCCAAGGTGGCCGACGGCGCCTTCGCCGAGTGGGCCGAGTACGCCGGCAACCTCTACGGCACCGCCCACACCGAGATCCAGCGGGCGCGCGCGGACGACCGCGACCTCTTGTTCGACGTCGACGTCGTGGGCGCGGCCAACCTGAAGGCCAGCTACCCGGACGCCGTGAGCTTCTTCATCCTGCCGCCCACGTGGGCCGAGCTCGAACGCCGACTGCGCACGCGCGGCACCGAGGTCGAGGCCGTCGTTCAGAAGCGCCTGGACGTCGCGCGGCGCGAGCTCGACGCCGCCGCGGGCTTCGACTACCTGGTGGTCAACGACACCCTGGAGCCGGCCTACGCCGAATTGCTCGCGCTCTACCGCGCCGCGGGCCTGCGCACGTCGGAACGTGTCGGTCTGTTGGACCGGCTGCGCGCTTCGGTCTAGATTTGCGGTCTGATGATCCGTCTCGACGATGTGATTGAGGTCCTCGGGCGAAACCACCCGAGCAGTGACGCGGATCTCGTCCGCCGCGCCTACGTCTTCAGCGCCGCCGCCCATCGCGGGCAGACCCGGCGCAACGGCGAGCCATATCTCGTGCACCCGCTGGAGGTGAGCTACATCGTCGCCGAGCTCCGGCTCGACACGGCGAGCGTCTGCGCGGCGCTGCTGCACGACACGGTCGAGGACACCGTCGCGACGGTGGACGACATCAAGGCCCAGTTCGGGCCGGACGTCGCGTTCCTCGTCGACGGCGTGACCAAGCTGGAGAAGCTCAACTTCAACAGCGCCGAGGAGGCCGCGGCGGAGAACTTCCGCAAGATGCTCATCGCGATGAGCCGCGACCTGCGGGTCATTCTGGTGAAGCTCGCCGACCGCCTGCACAACATGCGGACGCTGACGCACCTGGCCCCGGAGAAGCAGCGCCGCATCGCCCGCGAGACGCTGGACATCTTCGCGCCCCTGGCCAACCGGCTCGGCATCAACTGGCTGAAGACGGAGCTGGAAGATCTCTGCTTCAAGTACCTGTATCCCGAGGAGTATCGGGAGCTCGCCGAGCTCATCAAGAAGACGCGGCGCGAGCGCGAGCAGTACATCGAGCGGGTGATCAACCAGCTCGACACGGAGCTGCAGAAACACGGCGTCAAGGCCGAGATCAGCGGCCGCCCCAAACACCTCTGGTCGATCCACCAGAAGATGAAGGTGAGCGGGCAGGGGTTCGACAACCTCTTCGACATCCTGGCGTTCCGCATCATCGCGTCGCGCCTGTCCGAATGTTACGAGGCCCTGGGGCTGGTCCACAGCATCTGGAAGCCGGTCCCGGGCCGCTTCAAGGACTACATCGCGCTCCCGAAGCCCAACGGCTACCAGTCGCTGCACACGTCGGTGATGGGGCCGGAGAGCGAGCGCATCGAAATCCAGATCCGCACGATGGACATGCACCAGTTCGCCGAGCTGGGCGTGGCCGCGCACTGGGCCTACAAAGAGGGGCAGTACGGCCTCTCGGGCAAGGACGCCGCGGACAAGTTCGCCTGGCTGCGCCAACTGCTGGAGTGGCACCGGGATTTGTCGGACCCCACCGAGTTCATGGAGACGGTCAAGGTCGACCTCTTCGCGGACGAGGTCTACGTCTTCACGCCGAAGGGTGAGGTCAAGGCCTTCCCCCGGGGCGCCACGCCGCTCGACTTCGCGTACTCGGTGCACACGGACCTCGGGCACGAGTGCACCGGCGCCCGCGTCAACGGCATGATCGTCCCGCTGCGCTACGAGCTGCAGAACGGCGACATGGTGGAGATCATCCGCACGAGCGGCAGCAAGCCCGGGCGCGACTGGCTCCAGATCACCAAGACGGGCCGGGCCAAGGCCAAGATCCGCGCCTGGCTGCGGCTCGAAGCCCGCGACCGGATGATCAAGATCGGCGAGGAGCTCGTCGAGAAGGAGCTGCGGAAATACAACCTGAGCCTCGGCAAGCTCCGCAAGGCCGGCAAGCTGCTCGAGGCCGCGCAGAAGCACCGCTTCCGCTCCGAGACCGAGTGTTTGATCGCCATCGGCTACGAGAAGATCCGGGTGGACACGCTCCTGCCGGACCTCGTGCCGCCGGAGCGCCTGAGCGCGCCCCCGCCGCCTACGCAGGAGACGGCGTTCACCAAGGTCTTCAAGAAGATCATGCCCCGGCGCGAGGGCGGCATCGTGGTGGACGGCATGGACGACATCGCCACGGTCTTCCCCAAGTGCTGCGCGCCCGTACACGGCGATCCTGTCGTCGGTTTCGTGACGCGCGGACGCGGCGTGACCGTGCACCGCCGCGACTGCGTCCAGGTCGTGAACTACGACCCGGCGCGGCGCCTGGACGTCCACTGGGACACGCAGAGCCGCCAGCTCCGGCCGGTGGAGATCCGCATTTACAGCGTGGACACGCCGGGCCTGCTGGCGAGCATCAGCCAGTCGTTCCACAGCGCCGGCGTGAACATCTCGGCGGTGAACTGTCGCACCACGCCCGAGAAGCGCGCGGTGAACAACTTCACGGTCCTCGTGCACGACCTCGACCAGCTCAAGAAGGTCATGGCCATGATCGAGAAGATCGAGGGTGTCAGCTCCGTGGAGCGCCTGGCGACCTGAGGCCGGGCCCGCTCAGTCGGCCTCGGCCCCGTTGGCGATCCAGTCGCGCACGAGCGCCACGAGCTTCGGGTCGAGCAGCTCCGGCGCGTTGAGCGGCATGTGGCGCACGACCCGCGCGGCGTCGTCCTGCGGTGCGCACAGCGACACGAGCTGGTAGAGCCAGCTCCCCAGCGGATCTCCGGGCACGACCAGGTCGAGCACGGTGTCCGCCTGTGGGCGATGGCGCAGCAGGCCCAGGCGCAGGGCGGCCAGGTCGCCGTCGAGCAGCAGGCCCGCGGCGGGCGCGTCGCCGCCGTGGCAGGCGGAGAAGGCGCACGTGGGCCGGAAGACGTCGTCGCGCAGGCGCCGCAGTGTCACGGGGGCGTCCGGCACCGCGTCCGCGGGTGTGTCCGTGCAGTCCGGGGCCTCGATGGGGCGGTCGAGGTTGCCCGAGCCCTCGGGCACGTACAGCGGCGCGGCGAGCTCCTCCGGCGCGGGCATGTCCTGGGTGACCTTGCGGGGTACGGGCGTCACGCGGCACGGGCCGCGGTGGATCTCCAGGCCGTCGGCGGTGGTCTCGACCACGGCGTCCCCCTCGGCGACGCCGGCGTTGAAGAGCAGCGGGCTGTCGGCGAAGCCGAGCATCATGCACATCTCACCGTCGCCGTAGCCGTAGCCGACCTCTCGGGCGGTGGGGTTGCGGTAGTCGCAGCTGAACCGGAAGCCGCGCGGGCCATCGCGGCCGGAGAGCACGACCGGGGGGTCGAGGCGCCGGCCGTTGGCATCGGCGTCGAAGCCCGTGACCTCGCACAGCGGCGGGGCCTCGGCGGGCGTGCCGGACAGCGACAGGCGAAACCCGCTCCCGAGCTGGTGATAGTGCGGCAGCGCGTAGAACAGGCGGAGCGAGAAGGCGTCCCCCTGCGTGGGCGCGGCGGCCGTGGCGAAGTCGCACTCGGCCTCGAACCGGCTCGAACGCTGCGGCGGGATATGTAAGTCGTTATAGAAGAGGCGAAACGGCGCGGCCACCGTCGCCACGTCCCGCGGGTGCAGCAGGTCGAGCGTGGCCTGGATGAAGGTGCGCGCGGGCCGCGACGACAGGTTCAGCATGTGCACGGCCGCGATGATGCGGTGGTGGGCGGGCAGCTTGATGGCGATGCCCGGGCCGAGGTTCTGGACCTCGAACTGCGCCTGCGTCGACTGCGCGAAGATCGCGGTGCCCGTGATCACCCCGGCGACCTCGTCGAAGTTCCGGGACGGGCAGTGGAAGAAGCCGTCCGGGCCGTCGTAGAGCGAGTCGGGCACGACGTACCAGTTGGCGTGGTGGACGCTGCCGCCGTTGCGCATGCGGAGCGCCTGGAGATAGAGCGGCGCGTCGTTCTCCAGCGTCCAGGCGATGCACAGGTTGGCCTCTTCGAAGGCGTCCAGGCTCCACACGCCGAAGTCGTAGCTCACGCTCGCGGTGGGGGGCGGCGGCGCCGCGGCGTCGGGGGCGGGCAGGGCGTCCGGGCGGCCCGTGTCGACCCCGTCGGCGTCGGCCGCGGGGGGCCGGACGTCGGCGACGTTCACCGCGGCGTCGGGCGCGG
>CAINDO010000461.1 GCA_903847385.1 uncultured Myxococcales bacterium | reverse complement strand
GGGCGCGGGCGGCGCCGGGGGCGGGTCCGCCGGGGCCGAGGCCGACGCCGGGGCGCCGCAGACCTGTGGCGACGACCCGCTCCTGGCCGCGGTGGAGACGTCGCCGAGCGACGGCGCGCAGCACGTGCCGGTGGGGACCGAGGTCACTTACGGCCACAACCCGCCGACCTCGGGCCCGCACTACGGCGCGTGGGCCGCCAGCGCCGCCTATACCGAGGCCGTGGACCCGCGCAGCTTCGTGCACAACCTGGAACACGGCTGGGTGGTGCTGCTGCATCGGCCGGACGCGCCGGAAGACCAGATCGCCCTCCTGCGCGACTTCTGGGGCGCGCCCCCGGCAGACCCGCAGTGCCCGGGCGCCGCGAAACCTCGCGTGCTCGTGAGCCCCGCCCCGGACCTGCCCACGGCCGTGGCCGCCGTGGCCTGGACCCACGCGCTCTCGGCCGATACCTTCACGCGCGAGACGCTCGACGCGTTCTTCCGCGATTGCCGCGCCGATGCCCAGGAGCTGCGGGTCTGCGCGGATGGGAGCGCGCCGGCCTTCCTGGCGGAGTGAGCCCGTGGCCGAGCCCTTCTTCTTCCTCACCTGCGGTCGCCTGATCGCGCCGGCATGGCTCATGTGCCCCGGCGCGCGGGGCTCCGTGGACCTGCCCCTGACGGTCGGCGTCGTGCCCCGCGGGGACGGCCGGCACGTGCTGGTGGACTGCGGCTTCGCCGGGCCCGAGATGACGCAGCCCTTCCGCCACCTGGGCCCCTGGGGCGCCATGTACCGGTTCCGCGAGCACCGGACCATCGCCGAGCAGCTCGCCGCTCGCGGCATCGCACCCGCGAGCGTCTCGCACATCGTGGCCACGCACCTGCACCTGGACCACATCGGCGGGTTCGTGGACTTCCCCCACGCGGAGCTGTTGGCCACGCAGGCGGAGATCCATTCGGTCATGTCCCGCGGGCAGTTCGCCGGTTACCACCATGGCAAGGCGCTGGCCAAGAGCGGGCGGCTCGTGCCCCTGGCGCTGGAGTCCGGCGAGCGACACGGTTTCCCCGCCCACCACGACCTGCTCGGCGACGGCCGCGTGGTCGTGCTGGAGGCCCACGGACACACCGCCGGGAGCGTGGCCGTGCTCCTGACGGACGGCCGCCGCAGCATCCTGCATGCCGGCGACGCCGCCTACGACCCGGTCGAGTACCGCGAGGGGCGCCAGAGCGTGCTCTCCAAGGTCACGGCGTTTCGCAAGGAGTGGCTGCAGGCCACCTGGGGCCGCCTGCGCGACTACGAGGCCGCTGGCGGTGACGTGCTGCTCGCCCATGACCCGCGCGGGTTTGCTCGGGTCGCGGGGGCGACCTAGTACCCGCAGCTGTCCCCGGGCACGCAGATGCCGGGCGGGCAGCGCACCCAGGTGCCGCTGCCGCAGAGGCCGGGGAACCCGCCGGGGAAGTCGTCGAGCGGCCCGGCGCCGGGCGGGGGCTCCGTGCCCAGGGGGTAGCTGCTCAGCGTGCCCTGGCCGTTCGCCCAGACGAACTGGTAGACGCCGGCGTTGGCGATGTCGTCGAAGAGCAGGTTCACGGTGCGGTCGCAGGCCACGGGGATGCCCGACAGCGTGACCTTGGCCTTCTCCTTGTTGCCCAGGCGCGGCAGGTTCGCCTGGGCGATCGTCGAGTCCCACAGGCCGTCGGCGATGGCCAGGAGCTTGGGCACGGGGCCGCTGGCCGGGGCGGCGGAGAAGTTGTTCTCGACCGTGAACTCGATGGAGATCTCGGCCGGGCAGGGGCCGGAGGTCGTGGCGGCCACGACCTCGGCGGCGTCGATGCCGTAGCGCGCGGCGACCTGCTGGGCGTTGCCGGCGTTGGCCGAGGCGACCGCGGTCGCCTGCACCCGGTAGGCGTTGCGGGCGGCGCCCTGCAGCCGGGCGCCGGCGGAGACGAGCTTCGGGCCGTTGCGATCGCGACCGAACGCGGCGACGGCCGTCTTCAGGGTGTTGGCCACGGCGGACCGCTGCTCGGCGGTGAGGCGGGCGGTCGGCGCCGCGGCCAGCCGGATGGGCTTCTTCACGGCCTGCAGCGCGGGCCGGGCGGGGGCGAGGGCGGGACCGGCGAGGGCGGGGCCGGCGACCCCCATGGCCAGAACGATCGCGAGGGCGCGCACACGAGACATGGTCTTCACCTCCGGGTAACGAGCGCCCGCGTCCCGCGGGGCGGGGGTCATTCGAGACAGAGCTCGATCGAATGCAGGGCCAGAGAGCCGTTGACCGGCGTGATGCGCAGCGCGGTCAGGCCCGGGTCGTCGCCCGGGTTCACGAAGCCGGTCCAGTCGAAGGCCCCGGCCTGATAGTCGAAACCGCCGCTCACCGGGCCGAACTGCAGGCCGCCGTACAGGGGCGACCAGGCCTCGAAGTCCGTGTTGCCGTTCATGCCGCGGGCCTCCATGTAGACCGTCGCGGTCCGGAAGAAGAGGCCGGTCACGTCGAAGCGGACCTGCAGGTACTGGTTGCCGCCGTCCAGCGCCAGGGCGTCGCCGCCGTCGGTCACGCCGACCTCGCAGCCGATGCCGCCGCGACAGATGGGGAGCGCGCTGCAGGCGCTGTTGGGCGCGATGGAGTACTCGCATCTCGCCTCCCACACGTCGATGTCGGCGCTGTGGCTGCCGCCGAACCAGTGCATGCGGAACAGCGTGCTGCCGGGGCCGTTCAGGCAGGGCACCGGCGTGACCCCCACGGGTGGGGGGGGCGGCGGGGCGGCGTCCGGATCCGGCGGGGGCGGCGGGGCGGCGTCCGGGGGCGGCGGGGGCGGCACGGTCGC
>CAINDO010000460.1 GCA_903847385.1 uncultured Myxococcales bacterium | reverse complement strand
GCAGCCCACGAAGATGGGCGCGCAGGCGGGGGGGTCGCCGTTGCAGGCCGGGTCGTCCGGCGGGCAGGGCGGGGCGGGCGCGGCGTCCGCGGGGGGCTCGGCGGGCACACCGGGGGCGGGCTCACCGGCGGCGCCACCGGCGCCGGCCTGACCACCACCGCCCATGGCCGGGGGCTGCTCGCCGCAGCCGGGGGGCAGGGCGTAGTCGGCCAGACAGTCGGGGCGGGCGACGCAGGAGAACTCGTCGAGCTGCTCGCACTCGCCGGCGGGGCGGACGATGCAGACGTTCGCGGCCTGGTCCCAGGCGCAGTCGTTGCGGAGAGCGCAGGGCTCCATGTCGAGCTGGTCGCAGGGCAGGTTGGCCTGGTCGACCTCGCAGTGGTCGCCGGCCCAGACGCAGTCGGCGCGGGCGGAGCAGGCGACCTCGGCCAGCTCGGCGCAGTCCATGGGGCCGACGACGGGCTCGCGGCAGCCGTCCGGCGACCACTCGCAGTTCGCGGCCAGGCAGCTCACCTCGTCGGGCTGGTTGCAGTTCGCCGGCTCCGGGGTGGCGTGGCAGGCGTCCGTGTACCAGTAGCAGTTGTTCGTCTCGCAGTCGCCCTGGTCGGCGCGGGCCTCGCAAGCCACGGCGGGCACGCCGCAGGCCGAGCCGTCCCAGGCGCAGTCGTCGCGGTCGCCGCAGCGGGCCTCGTCGAGCATGCTGCAGGCGACCTCGGCCAGGGGCTTGCAATCCACGAAGTCGGAGAACGCGTCCACGCGGGCGGCGCAGTCGGCGCGGTCGGCGCACTGGTCGGCGCGCAGCAGCTCACAGGCGGCGCCCTCGGCGTCGCGACAGGCGTCGCCCTCGGCCACGCAGTCGGCCCGCTGGGGACATTCCGCCGGGGACAGCTGGCCACAGGGCGTGTCCGGGTTCACCCCGCCGCCGCTGCCGGCGTCCGCGGTGGACTCGCCGCCGTTGCCGCCACCACCGGTGCCGCCGGCGCCGGCGTCGTCGCCGCTGGCGCTGCCGTCGAGCTGGCAGCCGGCCAGCAGGCTCAGGACGAGAAGTCCGGGCCAGGTCATCTGCTTGCGCATGGGTCTACCTCCGTTTGGGGAGCAGGGATCGTTTCGGTGTCAAAGGTTCGCAGAGCAATTAGCAAAAACCGGACCAGGACCCGCGCCACGGAATTTCGAGGCGCGGCGGACGGTTGATGGGCGTCCGCCCACGGATTTTCGTCGCCTCCCGGTGAAAATCCGAGACGTGAGGGTCAGGGGGCCGGCGGCGGCCCGGGCGGCCCGGGCGGCGGCGGCGGGGCGCCCGCGGGCACGCACTGATCGACCAGCGCGCAGACCGGCTCGGGGCAGCCCGTGTCCGGCATGCAGGGGCCGGATTCGCAGACCTCGACGGCCTCGACGGCGCAGTGGGCGTCCGCCGCGCAGGCCTCGGGGCTCTGGATGCCGCAGTAGGTGCCCAGGTCGAGGCAGGCGGGCGGGGGCGGCGGCTCGCAGGGCTCGCAGGGACCGGCGTTGGGGTCGCAGGGCGGGCACGCGACGTCCGGCGCAAACAGGGCGCAGCCGGCCGCCTCGCACTGGTCGGGCGCCTGGGCGAAGCAGTCCACGCCCGGCGGGGGCGGGTTGCTCAGGCAGAGCTCGACCAGGTTGCACACGCAGCCCTCGGGGGCCGGCGGGGGCGGGGCGATGCGGGCGCCGGGGGCGTTGGGATCGACCGGGTCGGCGGGCGCGCCGGCGGCGGCCCCTCCGCACTCGCAGATCTGGCCGACCTCGACGTGGCAGGCGTCCGAGACGCGGCAGGCGTCGAGGGGCGTGGGCGCGCAGGGATCGGCGGTGCGCACGCAGGCGGCCTGGAGCACGCAGCTCTCGGGCACGCCGCCGTCGCAGACCTCGAACTCCTCGAGCCGGCAGCGGGCGTCGAGGACGCAGACGTCCGGCGTGTAGCCGGCGCAGGGGTCCACCGGCGCGTCGGCCCGGCAGAGCCCCGTCGAGGCGTCCAGGTGGCAGCCGGGGGTGGCGCCGCAGGACTCGGCGGGGGTCGCGGCGCAGTCGGCGCGGGCCTGGCCGCAGCGCAGGAAGACGTCCGGGCAGGCGCAGGCGTTGGGGTCGCAGGCCGGGTCGGCGGCGTCGCAGGGGACGCAGTCACACTCCGGGGCCGGGGCGTACTCGGGCTGGCAATCGGCGCGCAGGTCGCAGGCGACGGGGTCCAGGGTGGCGCACAGGCCCTCGGGGCGCGGGCCGCAGAGGCTGGCGACGTCGTCCCAGGCGCAGTCCGCGCGCAAAGCGCACTCGCCGAGCGGGAGTGGCTCGCAGGGCAGTTGGGCCAGGTCGAGCTCGCAGTGGTCGACGGCCCAGAGGCACTCGGGGCGCGCGCTGCAGGCCACCTCGCGCAGACCCTCGCACCCCTCGGGCGGCAGGGCCTCGGCGCAGCCGGCGTCCGTCCACTCGCAGCCCGCCGCGGCGCAGGTGGCCGGATCGGGCTGGTCGCAGGGGTTCATGGGGCCGGCGTCGTGACAACGCGTGTCGGACATCCACCAGTAGCAGCCCGCGGCCGCGCAGGTGTCCGGGTCGGGCTGGGCGTCGCACATCGGGGGCTCGCCGCCGCCCGCGCCG
>CAINDO010000459.1 GCA_903847385.1 uncultured Myxococcales bacterium | reverse complement strand
TCGACCCGGTGGCCCGCTGGATGGCGACCGACTGTGACGACCGGGAGGTGTGAAAGATGAGGTCGCCGTCCCGGACGGTCGGGACTTCGGCCCTCGCCGAACAGGCGGCGGCCAGGAGCGCGACGACGATGGCGAGGCGCAGGAGCAGGGGTGTCACCATTGCCTCCGGTCAGCCGCCCGCGCGGCGGTAGTGCATCGCGACCGCGCCATTGCGGAGCGCGCTCGCGGAGATCAGCTCGAGGCGTCGCGTGCTCGGCAGGCCGCCCTGGTACAGCGTCGGGCCGTGGCCGACGAGCCGGGGATGGATCAGGAACCGGTACTCGTCGATCAGGTCCAGCCGGTCCAGTTCGGTCGCGAGCTGACCGCTGCCGAGGAGCACGCCGGCCGGGGTCGCGTCTTTGAGCGCCTGCACGCCCGCGCGCAGGTCGCCGGCGAGGTGATGGCTGTGGGTCCAGGGGAAGTCCGTCCGCGTCGACGACACTACGTACTTCGGCTTGGCCTCCAGCTTGACCGCCCACTCGCGGAGCGCCGGCGGCGCCGACACGTTACCGCGGGCGACCGCCGGCCAGTAGCTCTCCATCATCTCGTAGGTGACGCGGCCCCACAGCATCGCCCCGCCCTCGTCCATCAGGCGGGTGAAGAAGGCGTGCGTCTCGTCGTCGGCGATGCCCTCCTGGTGGTCGACGCAGCCGTCCAGGGTGACGTTGAGGCTGAAGGTGAGAAGTCCCATCTGGTCCTTTTTCGAGAGTGGCTCGTCGGGTCGTGTCGAGCGTTCTTACCCGATTCGCAGGGGGCGCGTCCGCTGTCGCGCGGTGGGCGGTGGTGGGCTGAACGCTCTTGATCCGCCGGTCCGGGGGACGCACGATTCTCCGGAATCGATCGAGAGAGGCTGACATGAGTCGTGCAGACGCGACGCGTGCCCGAGTCGACCGCCGGACGAAGGCGTTCGCGGAACGGGACGCGCAACACGAGGGCCGCAGCGCTGCCGACGACTGCCTCAGCGCGCTCACCGAGGCCGCGCAGGAGACCATCGCGCGCCATGGGACGCTGGATTTGTCGGCGAGCGACCGCGAGGCGTTCTTCGAAGCACTCGTCCATCCGCCCGAGCCAAACCCACGCCTACAGAGAGCCTTCGACGCGGAGCGCCGGGTGGTCGAGCCCTGAACGGCGGCTCAGGATGCGCCTTCCTTCCGTGTCGAGCCCTTCGATCCCGGAAAGCACGCTCAGGGCGCGTTGTCCTGTGGTGTCGAAAGCCTGGATACCTACCTGCAAACGCAGGCGTCCGAGGACATGCGGCATAGAGCCAACGCGGTCTTCGTCCTCGTCCCGCTCGACACCCCCGATCGGATCGCGGGGTTCTTCACTCTATGCGCCTCCGCACTCGACCAGGGCGACGTGCCGGAGGCGGCGCGCAGGTGGATCCCGCGATACCCCTTGGTGAGCGCGACCTTGCTCGGCCGCCTGGCGATCGCCCGCGAGTACCAGGGGCAGGGCCTGAGTTCGGTCCTGCTCGCCCGCGCATTGCGCAAGGCCTACGAGAGCGCAGCCACGGTCGGGTCGTCCATGGTCGTCGTCGACGCGATCGACGATGGCGCGGCTCGATTCTGTGAAGCGCACGGGTTCGTGCGGCTTCCGGACTCTGCGCGACTCGTTCTCCCGATCAGCCAGATCGGGCGGATGGTCGAGGGGGGGCGGACGGTCGCTAGGGCGCGGACCCCGACGGCCGCAACGATGAGTTCGGCAGGAATGGCTACGCACCGCCTGAACGAACCGTGACGAACCCCTCGGACCACTGATCGCGGTCGATGGTGTATCGATCGATTTGGAAGCCGCTGGATGTCTCACGAAACCCCGGCTGCATGGACAGACGCGCGATCGCTGCCTGGGCGCCGTCCTCGGTGGAGTAGACGCCGATGAGCTTCACGTCTTCTGAGTCCTCATCAATCTCATGCACGTGGTGAACCAAGAAGACGTCCACGCCAAGTTCCTCGCTGCCAAACAATCGTCACGCCGCCCCGCCGAGTTCAGCGGATCCAGACCTGACGGTGGTGGGGGCGGTGTCGATCACGTTCGCCACGTTATCGGCGTCGCCCGCGCCCCGCAACGCCGGCGATGTGACGGGCGAGGGCGCAAACGCTCGCGCCCGCTTCGTTGGCAGAGCGCCCCTGGCGGCCGAACTGTCCGAGGGCGACCACCGAACGGTGCTCCACCCCAACCTCCGGCCCCAACGACTCGGCCTGCGCGGCGGGCCGGGGCTCCCGGCAAATCGCATGCCTGATCGCGAGACGGATGTCCGGGTGTTCAGCCGTGGCGTAGTGGGCCAGCGAATGGCGACATGCGCTCACTGGGTACGCGACGGTCCGACGTTCAGCGTTCAGAGAACCACTCCATGAATTCGCGAGCGACGTCAGGGGTCAACTCGAGGACCGCCTCTGCTACGGCTGCCTCGCCCTTTGAGGCTGCAATCGCGGACAAGGCGCAAACGAGAACCTCGGCGTCCCAACTGCGAGCCGCCGCTGCTGCAACGAGCGACGGCAGTTGCGCCAGTGCCTCGAAGTACGGGCCGGCAAGGTCCGACGGGATCGGGACGTTGTTCCTTTGTCGGCAGATCTCGATCCAGGCGGGAAAGTGGAAGAAGCTTGGACCGGCGAGAGCCGGCGCAGCAGCCAGCGCACGCACGACGTGCGGCACGGCCGCGAATGAGGCAGGGTACACATCGCCCTGGTGCGCGAGCGCGCTCCACAGCGTGAACCATGGGTCTTCGCTTCCGTCCCTTGGCATCGCTTCGAGCTGGCGGAGCAGAGCTGGGATGTTGCCTGCGTCGCCGTAAGCGTGCTTCAACTCCGACCACCTCGGGCTCTCGAGTCCGATCATGCGGCGACCCCCTTGCTCTCCGAGCGCTCCGTCAATCCGACACGGGCGCCAGGGCCCGCGGACGTTTTCGCCGCCATCTCAGCCAGCCTCCCAATCTGCGGGCCGGACATCTTTGAACTTGGCCCGGATCTTCGCGAGACAAACGTCGTCGCCGAAGACCTCCCAAAGCGTGCTGTCGATCGCGTGGATTCGCAGCGAGTCCGTCGCCTCGCCCGGACGGCGCCCGAAGAAGTCCCCCCAGATGACCTGGTTCGTTCGCTCCGCAAGAGCCAGAAGGAGCTCGCCATCGACGAGTGTGCCGCTTCTTTCGAATGTCTCCAATACCTGCATCGACTCGCCCGTGGCTTCGAGGTACTCGCATCGCCAGGCGCGGCCCGTCGCGTCGGTCCCCAAGCAGCCGAGGATGTCCTTCAGGTCGAACGCCAGACCGCCACGGTGATCCATGTCGTGGATTTCGAGTCCGAGCATATTCAGTCCAGAGTGCGCCGCGCAGCGGGGACTGGGCGGCGAGGCGAGAGCGGGCCCTTTGTCCGCCGCGTCGCAGGCGAGTCGGGGCCATGGCCCGTCGGCACGGAGAGACGACACTGCGGCGGCCGACCGTGGCGTGTCGAACAACCCAAGCTCAGCGACCCGGCCCACGAGATGCACCGATTGCAACAGCGACATTCATGCCGGCCCCGCTGCAGCGCGTGGTTAGGCCGCTCACTTCGGTGCCGTCGTTGATTTGTAGTGTTCATCGTCAGGATTCCAGAACGCGAATCCAACCTTGGTGACTTCCAAACTGCCCTTGAGCTTGTGCTCCGTGAGCAACTTCCGCACGGCGCTGGTATCGTTGGTGTCGGAGAACTCCAAGACCACCGTGGAGGCAAGCACGTCGCCGTAGTGCTTCTTGATGTGGTCACGAGCAAGCTCCGTCGGTCGGTCTTTCATCATTCCGATGTCGCCCACGCGATGGGGATGAATGTCGTGGTCGGTGGCGTATGTCCTGATGCGCCATGCACTGTCAGCTCCAATCCAGAACTGCAGTGTGTCAGGCACCCTTCGCGATGGACGTTCCTTGTTCTGGGCGTAACTGCTCTCAATGGTGAGGATTCCAATCACCAGCGTGCCCTTCGTCGGTGTGTTTGTCTGTGCGGCGGTCGTCATGTGCGCGAAGCTGACAGAAATCGTGATCAGTATGAACGCGAGAAATCGCCTGGGCGTGGTCCAGCGTCGTAGCAACCATTCGGCCGCCCCGCCGAGTCCAGCGGATCCAGACGAAGCGACGATGGCTGCGCTGTCGATCACGTTCGCCACGATATCGGCCTCGCCCGCGCCCCGCAACGCCGGCGACGTGACCGGCGAGGGCGCCGGGGCACGCGCTCGCCCGGTCCGCCGATCGCCCTTGAACGCCCCCCGCCTACCGCCCTCCCACCCCGAACACCAGCAACCGCCCCTCATCCGGCGCCCCGGGCGTCCCGCTGGCCTCCTGCGGGAACGTCGTCACCAACACATGCTCGCCGTGGAACGCGATCGCCGACGGTTCGAACGGCCCGTTCTCCGGCGCGAGGATGCGGCGCACGTGGAGGTCGGTCGGGTCGAGCTCGACGATGTCGCCGTTGCGCAGGGCGGCGTACACGGCGCCCCAGCCGAGCTCCAGGGCGTAGACCAGGTCGCCGAGGGCGGCCTCGTGGGTCACGGCGAAGCTCTTGGGGTCCAGGCGCTGGACTTTGCCGGCGGCGTCCACGAACAGGGCGGCGGGGGTGGCGCGCACGTGCATGTGTCGGCCGGGCACGGCGGGGGTGGCGATGACTTCCAGTGTGTTCGCCGAGAGGACACTGATGAACTCCTCGTGCGCGACGAACACACGGTCGTCCAGGACCGCCAGATCCCAGGGGTTGCGGCCCACGGGCGGGCTGGTGCGCGGTTTGCCGGTCTGGGGGTCGACGCGGGCGACGCGGCCGCCGGCGGAGCTGCACTGCTGCCAGAGCAGCACGAACACACGGTCGGCGTCGATGGTCATGGACTCGGGGCAGTCGGGCAGCGCTGGCATCGCGGCGGCGCGTTTGGTGCCGGGCGCGACGCGGTAGAGCCGCTTGTCCGTGTTCACCAGCGCGTACACGCTGCCATCACTGGTCTGTCCCATGTGGGTGGGCAGGCGCCCGACCTTGACGGGCGTGGCCTTGGGTCCGCCCGCGGCGGCGAGGTCCACGGCCAGCAGGCGCCGGTCGCCGCTGTCGGCCACCCAGGCGGTGTCGCCGCGCACGGTGATGCCCTCGGGCCACTTGCCCGTCTTGACCGTGTGCACCAGCGTGAGCGGCTCGCGGGGCGGGGCCGCGGGCGCAGCCGGCGCGGCGGAGACGGGCGCTGTAGACACGGGCGCGGGCGCCGAGGCC
>CAINDO010000458.1 GCA_903847385.1 uncultured Myxococcales bacterium | reverse complement strand
GCGTCCACAACCTCGACCCACCGCGCCCGATTCGCTGCTCGTCCGCTCGCCATGCTCGCCTCCCGAGCGGTCCATCCGCTCTCGCGCGAAGGTCGCGGAAGTTGGCGTCGGGCGGTAGGGCGTCGCTGGTCGAACGCATACACATCTTCTACGCCCTCATCGAGACCGCCCAGATGTGCGGCCTCGACCCGACCACGTACCTGATCGAAGCGACCGAGCGCGCGATCCGCAACCCAAAGTCGATTACGCTCCCCCAGGACTACGCCGCCGAGCGGATGGCGAAGGCCACGGCGCCGAAGGGTTGGGCCCGGGTCCGGTCAACTCGCTCCGCCGCCCTCGATGGGTCGATGGAGACGCGCGTCTGCCGCCGAACGGCCGGAAGTCGAGCGGAACTTGGCCCACCGCGATGGCGAGGATGTACGCCGATTTGACGCATTATTGTTATACATATATAATACTATCGCCGCCATTTCGTGCCCAAGCTGCGCGAATCCGCGCACTTGAAAGTATGTGCAGTCGCGAGACAAGACCTAGCACACTCCCGGCCAGTTTGTCGGCACCCCAGGAATTACATCCCTGGGGTTATTCATTTTCAGACAAAATTGCGGCTAGGTCGCTCTACACGCCTGGCGACGACGGCGAGAAATCGTCAGGCCGGAGCGATGTGTCCCAAAGTGCGCCGCCGAGTAGCGAACCATGCAGATCGGATAGCACCGACTTTGTTTCTCGCTTTCGAGTTAGGGACTTCGGAATAGATTGATGTATGTCAAGCATTCTCGCAATATAGAGCGGGTGCGACGTCCCCTCAAGGTCGGGGTCACCGCTGCAGAAATCTCTGACCTGTTGAATTGATGCAGTGAGGAAGTTTGCCCAGTCACAACAAAAATTTCGAACATTCTGCTGGCCGTGAATTCGCGCCGCCGCGGCAATGCGGGATTGCTCAAACAGGCGCTCGCACAGGACTCTTACCTCATTCGTACATCGGAGCGCGACATCCAGCGCGCCGAACTGATTGGCGTTCTTTCCCAGGAACTGCGCATACAAGCCGACTGGTCGCTCAGGCTGGTGCTTGCGCGCCTCGCGAGCCTCAACTAGTTCGAGTTCATGAAGTTCTCTGAGGGCAGATAGTGTCTGACTCAGCCTGTCAATCAACGAGAGATTTGATGATTCTCGATAGCCAGCGAGTTGCGCGAGCACGTAATTGAACTCATTCATCAATACATTGCAGTAACCATAACCGCTCCGGGTTAGGCATATTGGCCGATCCGCATGAGATTCAATCTCGGAGTAGCTTTTGTATTTAAATGCCTTGCTGCTCCAGAAAATTCTGTGTTGGGGAGCAACGAACGTGTTGAACAGGTCGAGTATTGCGTCCTCCCCGAATCCGCGCAGTCGGAGGACGTGGACAAATTCGGAGATTCGGCTGCGACCGCCAGGCATGCACCTTAGAAGAAGTAGCGCGCGCAGTCGGATCTGAGACAGCGAAGTGGACACGCCGTTACCAGCATGGAAGAGGTCGACTACGACGTCGCTGTTATTGCAGAGTGCTATCGGCCAGATGTGGTACTTGTTTGTGGCCGATAGAGTTGGGGTTAGGTTATCTGGGTCCACGACGCTGATGACCGCTTCCATGTCGTCCTCGACAGGCTGTAGCGCGCTCGGAACTCGAGGAATGGCAGATCGGACAGCTCGGGCCATGTTGCGGATCAACTCGGCAGAGGCTTGCACCTGCCAGTTGGTCTCACCAACCTTGATATTCGATTCTCGGTCGAGTCGCTGAGCAAGTATGGTCACAACGCCGTCGGCGGTATCGGCGGTCGCCCCCAGCTCGACCGCAACCGCCATTGCCGCGCGTGTCGCTGCGGCAATGGCCATCAAGAATCCGCGGTGGCGCGCGCTCTGATGAAAGAGTTGGGCGACGTCGAATTCCGTAAGACGTCCGAGCGCCGACACTGTATCGGCGAAGCCGGAAACAATAGCCACCGAAGTAGCCAGAATCCGCCCAGCCAGAGCATCGGCCACAGCACTTGGGGAGGATTTTTGAAGCCGGAAATCCGGCGACTCCGCTGCGACAGCGATCATTTCGTCGCGCACGTTCCTTACGAATCTGCCACAGGTTAATGTGACACCAAGCCTGAGGCTCTGGATAACGACATCGCTAACGGCACGTGCGTTGTATGCCGACGAAAGTAGTTTGCTGCGAAAACACGCGCGTGCAGCAATAAGGCCGCGCCTTACACTATCGCCCGCCACTGCTCTCAACATTCTGCCGAAAGCGAATCCACCGTGCTTCCCAGGGTGCAGCCGCACTAAGAGTTCATATGCTCTGCAGATCGCCTGACGTTTCTCTTCATCGGTGCTGAGTTTTGCGAATGCCGGATAGTTGCTGGGGTGACTGAGGAACGCCAGGAGTCGCGATGAAACGATATCAAGCGGAGAAGGACCGGAGTGTGGATACCAACAGTACGGATGGCTGTATGTCGCCGCAGGAGTATCGAACGTCGAGAAGCGTGCTGGAAGCACCACTTGAAAATCGAGTTTAGACGTCGCGTCCAGGATTGTGCTGAAAACCTGTTTCTGAATTGTCTCCGAAAGCGGATCGATGTTATCGATTACGAGGAAAAAGCGCGGCCGGCTTGGCATCCCGGAGAGTTGGTGCAGTGCGGCAATCCAGAACAGAAACGGTCGATCACCGCCCAGTTTTGATATAATCGAAGTAAGACGAAGATAGTCCAATACTACGTCCTTGTTTGGACGGAGCAGCCCCCCGAGTTCGTTGAATCCGGGTTGAAGCCAGGCCGCAACGCCACCGCCAACAATGGTTCGAGTGTCGACACCGCCTAAACACAAATCCAGTCCGCGTTCAACCAAATCGAGAATTAGGCTCGGCACTACTGCAGCAACGTCGCCTTGATAACCTCGGTCTCTCAGCTCCTCGCCAAATCTGGCCGCGATCTGTACAGGAAACTCCACAGCAACCCTGTCCCATACGAATCCGACACAAGCGTCCTGCTCGACTCCGCGGGACTCCATCTCCGCGACCGTATTTGCGATCGAGTTCAAGTCGACGAACAGAAAACCGATCCCACGAACTGCGCCGAGAGTCCCAAGGTCTGCCGCGTCCGTTTCGATGACTTTTCTGTGCTTTGCGAACTGTCGGAGCACGTGACGAATCGTCGATGACTTACCGCTACCAGCGGCGCCGATCACTATTGCCAATTTGTGTCTTGCCTCCATTATCTGGCAAAACACCTGCCGCTCGTATGGTCCAAGGGAATGGGCCGGCGACATCCAATTACTCAGGTCAGCCTCTGAGAGCCTTCCTGCTCGCTTGTCTTCGACGGACTTCTCAAAGTGTATTCTGAGGATATGGTTATTCGTGCTGCTGACGTATCTAAAGTCACCAGTCTGCTCACCCGGCAGCGCGACAGCAAAGATTCCGTGAGCAATGTCTTCGTATAACAATGACTACTCCTTTCTTAGGAGTTTCCGGAGTTGCGCAAGCTTCTGGACTACACGGTCTCGATCCGTAGTTGATAGGTCAAAGTTACGTCGGGCTTTGTTCCACGCTCGAATCTCTGCGCCCAGTTGTGAAAGGAGTATTCGAACGTCCTGTGAACCATTCGTTGATTCAATGCATGATGTCACTGCTGCATCGACTGCCGGCCAATCGAGAATTCTCTCTGAATCACTCTTGAGCGACGCTGTGACCTCGTCGATCGTATTGACTAGGAACTTAACGCCGGCTCTTTCTCGAAGTTCGTCGCGGACCCGTGCGAAAACGATGGTACCAAGCTTGTCCCCAAACGAATACGCGAACACAGCAAACGCTGTGACGATCCTGACATCCTCTGTACTAGGGAGAGCAAGGAGCGTGATTCCAAGCGCTAAAGTCCCAGTGAGTATGCCTACGAGTTGCTCCATACTCGCAGTCGTAGCAGGGTGAGTTGAGACTCGCAACAGCTATTTCAATCTAAGTGTCATCGGAGAGGGCCACGTTCGGCTGGTACCTGTTGAGACTGTGGTGGGTTCACAAATTTGTGACCGTTGTCACTCGCATCCTAATTACGGAACCCCGATTTCCGCACGGAGACTTTATCTTCCACATTGCGGCAATTCTAAGTTGAGCGTGTGAATTCTTGAACAGCTGTCGGGGACTCCATGCCCGCCCCGCACCAAGACGTGAGCCAGGTGGAACTTGC
The DNA here is from genome assembly GCA_903847385.1 of uncultured Myxococcales bacterium. Taxonomy (GTDB): domain Bacteria; phylum Myxococcota_A; class Bradymonadia; order UBA7976; family UBA1532; genus CAINDO01. Next base: position 9,146 of record CAINDO010000458.1, on the reverse strand, counting down.
GGGCAGGACCTTGCGCCGCCGACCCGTTCGGACGAGAACACCGTCGCCCGGTTCTGGCGGGAACTTGATTTCCCATCTTGCCCGCCTTCGTTGGCCGGCGTATGAACTTCTTGTGAATCAAGAGGAGGTATCCATGCCCCGTCCAGCACCAAAACCGAGCCAGATGAAGAAACCTCGCAAACCGGCCGCGAAGCCTTCGTCTAGTCGGGTCATGGAGAACCCCACACCTGAACCAACCGCCGCTGTAACCCCAACTGAGCCTACGCCAGCGCCTGAGAAGCGCCGAGGACGCCCGCCCGGACCCGGCCGGACATCCGTGGAGGTCCCGACCGTCCTCGCCGACGACCTGGTGGTCAAGCAGGTCCCCCTCTCGGAGATCGACCTCGGGGACGTAACCTACCGCTTCCGCGCCGTCGTCCGCGTTGCCGACTTGGTCAAGAGCATCCGCGAGAGCGGGCAGCAGATCCCGGCCGTCGTCCGGCCCCACCCGGCCCCGGGCTCCGGATTCAAGTGGCAGCTCATCTCGGGGTTCCGCCGCGCTACTGCCCTGACTGAGTTGAAGGCCGACTCCATCGCGGCCTACGTTCGGCGCGACCTGACCGACGACCAGGACGCGTTCCGTGCGTCGGTGCTCGAGAACATGGCCCGCAAGACCTACTCGGACATCGACCGAGCCTACGTCATTAAGCGGTACCAGGATTCGGGGTACAAGAGCTTCGAGGTCGCCGAGCTCATGAACCTCACAAAGCGCCAGAAGAACAACCTCCTGACGCTCCTCGAACTCCCCGCCGAGGTGCAGACGGCGATTGCCGAAGAGGGCACGACCTTCAAGGCCACGCACGCGCTCACCCTGAAGAAGCTCAAGGGCAAGTACCCGAAGCTCCACTACATCGAGTGGGTCTCCCACATCAACAACGAGAACCTCTCCATCCCGCAGGTCATCCGGCACGTCAATGAGGCGTTCCGCGGCAGTTCGGAGAAGAAGCAGCTCCCCAGCATCTTCCGCAACGATGGCACCGACCTCAGTGCCGGGGATGTCCGGCTGCGTCCGGTGAAGTTCAACGTCGGCGAACTTTCGGACGCCGAGAAGAAGGCCCTCAAGCAGGAACTCGAAGGCGTGCTCACCCTGCTCGGCTGATCGCCTACCTTTCCCGACACCGGACAACCCTGACGACCGTCCAGAATTCCCCGATGAAAAAATTTGCGTTTGTCGGAGGCTGCCGTAGCGTTGGTCTTACGACCGCATAGGGACGGTCGGGCATCACGTCGAGGGTAGCTGTGGCAGGCGCTCCTCTCCATTCCGTGGGTGTTCGGTCGTGAGCCTCCTCTACAGGGGGCTGCGGCGCCTCTTCGTCGGCTCGAAGGTCGAACTGACCGAGAGTGCGGCCGACTATCTGCATGAGCAGATGGAGCCCGACCCGACGCTCCTCCTACTGCAGGACCTGGAAGAGCGCGCCGCCGGCGACCGATTCCGAGTGGTCGTCGGGGCGATCGAAGAGGCCACTGACTATTCGGTCTCGATCCCGGTCCACGAGATGTACGCGGTTCACCGCTGGTGCATCGGGGGCACCGGCTCCGGCAAGAGCGCTCAGCTTCTCGCCGAGGAGATTCAGCTCATCGGGCCAGGGATGCCCTGGAGCGTCGTCCACGTCGACGCCAAGGGTGAGAGTGCGCGGTGGATCACCGACCTACTGCTCCCTGCCCTGCTTGCCGATGCCGATGACGAAATCATCACGGAGATGCTCGAAGGGCTGAACGTCGTCTCACCCTTCGACGAGCGGAATCTCCCCGAAATGAACCTGCTCTTGCCGGTTCCCGGGATGTCGCGGTCCTTGCAGGCGAAAGAGATCGCAAACCTGATCTCCGAAGCCCTCGGCCCGATGGGCTCGGACTGGGGCATCCGGATGATGGGTATCTTGCTGAACGGCCTTCGCCTGGCACTCAGCGTCGGCGGACTCTCGCTCATGGAGCTGCGCTCGGCGCTGATCAACGAGAGGTACCTGAACGGACTTCTCGCCCAGGTCGAGGACTACGACGTCAAAGAGTACTTCGTCTACCGGTTCCCTCACGAGCCGACCGAGTCCATCCAGGCGGTCATCGCTCGACTCGACATGCTCCTCTTCGAGGATACAGCGCGTGTGCTCTGCGCCCCGCGCTGTTTGTCGTACTCGTACCTGCTCGAAGGCCCACTGACGGTCATCAACCTCGGGGGTGCGCCGCGTGGCGCCGAGTTCCTGACCCGCTTCTGGATCTCGGTCTTCGTCCGCGGGCTGGCACGCGCGATCCACTCTCGCAAGGATACCAGACGCCCGGTATTCGCGGCCCTCGACGAATGGTGGTTGGGCCTCGACGCCGATCTCGCCGGCGACTTCGAGAGCCTGCTCACGTTGGCCCGCCACAAGAACGTGGCGCTCTGGCTCATCAATCAGCTGCCGGCCCAGGTCGCGAGTCGGAGTGCATCGCTCCTCGCCACCATCGAGAACTCATGCGGATTCCAGACCATCTTCCGACAGTCGCCGAGCGATGCTCGGCGCTTCAACCACATCTATCCGGTCTCCGAGCACTTCCGTAAGAAGAAGACGCCCGACTCTCCGAAATACGACACCCGGATCGCCCGGGACGAGGAGCAGCGCAAGCACTACGGCGAGGAGCTGATTCGTCTCCCGAATCGGCACTTCTGGTTCTACCCCCGAGCGCTGGGCCGCCCCGGCGTGAAACTCATCGCTCCCGACGTCCCCTTCGAGGAGATGGTGCGTGCTGCTCGGCGGGCGTCTCCCGAGCTTCGGGCGCTCTGCCGTGGGCACGGCGGTGGCAGTTCGGCCAAAGAACTCGACGACGTGGTCGCGCAAAGACGGCACCAGATCCGCGAGATCGCCGGTGGCCATGCTCGCGATCCGAGGCGCGACTTCAGGGACCGCGTCGCGCATGAGGTTCAGGGAATTCAGCGACAACTACCGGCGCCCGCCGAACCGAAGGGGCCGGTGAAGAAGACCCCGTCGGCGACGAAGAAGCGACAGTCGGTGAGCGAACACCGAAGCCCCGAGGCAGGGGTTGAACGGCAGACGAAGAAGAGTGAGGTGGCGCCGGGCACGGCGCCAGCGACTCCAGCGGCGAAGACAGGGTCGGAGAGTGCTGGCGGCCAACAGGCTCCGCCGCCAGCCCCCGAGGGCAAAGGCGAACGGGCTACGAAAGAAAGGAAGGACAAAGGTGGAGGCCCAAAGAAACCGGGGACTTCGGGGACAAGCACCAAGGGGCCGTTCTTAGGGTGAGTGAGGCAACTCGTGGATCCAATGGACGTCATTCTCTTTCCGTTCCGGCTGCTCGCCGGACTCATGCGCTTCCTGGCCGTGCTGATCGGTATCGGCAAGTGGGGGGTGAAGACTGCGAAGTTCACCAAGGCCGCAGTGACGCGGGAGCTGCGCTGCAAGCGCGGCTGCCCTCCACAACCCGCTGACGGCATCTGGAGCTGCTCAACCTGTGGTGCCACGCGCGAGGGCTGGGTCTGGTCGCACTGCCCGTCCTGCAAGACGGCGCCGGCCTACGTCGACTGCCAGAGTTGTGGCGTGTCGATCCTGAATCCCAAGGTCTGAGCGAGCGTCTGCAGATGCCACCCCGCGACCTCGGACGGCAACGGCCACCGAAACGGCCAACCGAGCTTCAGGAGCGGGACTACTCCATCTTCCGGATGCTCAAGAAGGCGAAGATCCTGACGACCGGCGACTTCGTGCCGCTTGTCTTCGATTCGCCTCCGACCGCACGGCGCCGGCTCTACAAGCTCGTCGGGTCGGGGTACATCGCTGCCTACACCGTCGCGCTCCACGAGGAGACCCGCTACATGCTCGACCGGCGTGGCATGGTCGCGCTTCAGGAGATCGACGAGTTCGACGCCCCACCTCGGTCGGCGCCGAAGAAGATCGTCGGGGCGTCGGAGCACCACCTGATGCTTGTCCGCTTCTGGAGCCGAGTCGTGGCCGAGTGCCACGCTGCCGAGGATCTCCTGCTGCGCCGCTTCTCCTTCGAGTGGGAGCTTCAAGAGGACCACCTGCCGACCGTGACCAGGTCGAGGCCGGACGCGATCATGGTCGTCGAGGACGACGAGGACCATCGCGTTTACCTCGTCGAGATGGACACCGGCACCGAGTCGCCGACGGTCGTGCGGAGCAAGTTCGACGTCTTCGCTCGGGTCTCGTCGGCGGGTATGCCGATGTATGGCGAGGTGCCCAAAGGACTCCTCGTGCTCACCATCTCGCACCGTCGGCTCGTGGCCTTCGCGAGGGGCGGAATCGGGGCGGCGTCGCTCTTCGGTCGGGTCTTCGAGGCCCGGGAGGAAGGCTTCGTATTGTCGAACGACTGGTACCGGCTGCGTGACCTGGAGGCCAGCGGAGCGGCGCTCGCGGGCGCCGTGGTCCGCCGGCGCGGTGCCGGGTAGGGCGTCGGGCAAAAGGAGGCAAGTGCTCGTTTTTCGGCTCGTTGAAAATTCAACAATGTCAGTGACTTCGCTTCATTCCGGGTGGTGCATCAGATGCACCAGGGGGTCAAGGCACCCGGTTTGAAGCGCCTTTGACCGCCCTCTACGTTCGTGACCATGAAGACCACGCGCGAGAACACCGCCAGCGAGCGCCACCACGGGGTGGCGACCAACGGCGATCTTCTTGCCTCCACCGATTCGGCCGACACGGCCACCAGACTCGAGGAGACGGCGAAGAAGGAAACGACGAGAGGAAGTGCAGTCGAGGCGGTTGGGCCAGGGCGACCCCGAATTGTCCTTAACCCCAATACCTATGACTACATCAACCCACAACGAACACGCGCGTGCGTATGCGGCCGCAGTGATACTCGCGCTGAAGCGACGGCAGACCCCACTGGACACGGTGGAGCTTGTCCGATCCACGGTCGACATCGCGTCCAAGGAGTTCGGCGTGCCCACGTGCACCGACCCGAAGGCGCTGTGCCGGGCGGTCATCGTGAATCCCGTCATTCGGCTCGATCGCATGCTCTGGCGACTCGCGACCGACGAGGAGCTGGCCGAGAACGAGCAGACATAGCCCGATATGGATGCCCTGATCTCCGGCTTGCCCACGGCGATGACGCCGGTCGACCAACTGCTCCAGGCGGCCCTGAGCTGGTGCGAATTGCACGAGCTGACGGTCCGGCTCCTGCAGAACGTAGTGGTGGCACCCCTCTTTGGCTTCTGGGTGCTGTCGATGCTCGTGCGCGGACTTGTTCCGCAGCGGCACTGACGCACTCGGGCTCGTTGATTTCCGACTTCGTCCGACTCCGAGAGGCCAACCCCCAGCCGGCGCGGGGTCGCCCTCAAGGCCCAGCCGCGCTCGGTTGCCAGCTCGAAGAGGTACAGGAAGTTCTCGGTTTCTCCACCCCGGCAGATCGGGCTTCGGCTCGACTCGTCCATAGGGGTGCCGGCTCCCGTTCCCGATCTTCGTATCGGGGAGACCGCCGGTGCTGTCGGCTGCTTTCGATTGCCCGCCCGCCCTACCGCTTCCCATCGGGATTCGCGGTCGGTCGAGTGGGACGCGGGAGTGCATACAGTCTGGTCCGTTCCCTTCGCCTGCGGGCAGGGACGGCAGGCGCACTTCCTGCGGGCGCCTCGGCGCCCTTCACGATCAGCGGGGTGGAGATCCTTTCTTCCTCGGTCTTGGGCGGCACTGTGCTCGACGGGACCGTCGGCGGTTCGGCGTCGGCTGGGGTGTTGGTGTTTATCCACCGAGGAGGCCTCCATTGAAGACGGAGCGGTCCGCCACGAATGGGGAGTTTCCGGACACGCCGGACTTTCAACTCCTCGCCGATCTTCTCCGGAGAACCATGTCTCCTGATGAGGAGACGACTGAATCTGGCCTTGAACCTGTTCCGACCGATACAAACCATGCACCTACGGCAACAACTGGCGCCAAATCGGATAGAAGTCGTTCTTCGGTTCCACTAAGCACGCCTCCCATTGGAGTCCGGCCACTCGTTGGTGTCTATCCACTGGTCGACGTGAACTACGTGATGGCCAGATGTGGTGTGAAGGAATCGAAAGCACGCGAAATCATGAAGGCAGTGGGTGAAATTCGTCTCGGTCAAGGCCTTCGCGCCTCTGTACGGATCGATCCGGCCGAACTAGAATCCTGGATCGAACTGCAGCGAAACTCCAACGCGAGGCCCCCATGTCCAAGGTCTACCGGCGCGGCCAAACGCCCTATTGGTACGCCGACTACGTCACCCCGACCGGAGAGCGCATCCGCCGCTCGACGAAGTGCCGAGACAAGGGCGCGGCTACTCGGATTGCGCGGGAATGGGAGCGCGGGGCAGAGCACCAGGCCGCAGACGAGTTGAGCGGCATCGCGCTGCCGAGCGAAATCCTCGTGATTGATCTCGCCACGGAGTTCATCGACGCCATCACCCACGAGAAGGCGGCGGGATACGTCGCGGCGCTGGAAGAGCATCTGCGGGTCCGCATCATCCCGTACTTCGGCGCGGAGACAATGGCGGCGAAGGTCACGCGGCAAGATGTCGAGGGCTTTCGTCGCGCCCTGCTCTCGGGCGCCGCGCCCAGGAACAGCGGCCCTAAGCGGAATCGGCCGGATAGCCCGATGCGCGCGGTCACAGTGAATCGCCATGTCGTGACCCTGCGCCGCCTGCTCGAATTCGGTGTCCGCCAGGGCTACATGAAGGAGAACGCGGCACGGAACCTGCCGGCGCTCCGCGAGCGAACCGAGCCTCGGCACCGGGCGTTGTCCGACCTCGAACTTGATGCGCTTTGCCGCGAGCTCGGCCCCATCCACGAACGCTGGGTGAGGTTTCTGGTCGCCGCCGGTCTTCGTGATGGCGAAGCCGAGTTGCTCCGGTGGGAGGACGTCGACTTCACGCACCGTATCATCACGGTGCGTGCCTCGACGGCGAAAGACGCAGAAACGCGCCGGGTGCCGCTGACTCGCGCTGCCCGCGAGGTGCTCGACGTGATCGCGGAGGAACTCGACATCCGCAAGGGACCGATCTTCGGGGCCGTCGACCGCCGGCAGGCGCTCCTCCATGCCTGGAAGCGCACAGAACTCCCCGGCCGGACGCCCTCGGCACACGACTTTCGGCACACATTTGCGAGCAGGGCGGTGAAGGCCGGGCTCGACCTCGAAGAGCTGCGGCAGATCCTCGGCCACAAGAGCGTCATCACGTCGCAGAAGTACATCCACCTCTACGGCGACCGCTGGGCCGAGGCGGCCCGAAAGCTCGACCGGCTGTAGGTCGCCGGCGCCCCGTCGCGGCGCTCAAGCCGCACCGGATGCCGAACTCGGCTGGCGATCCGAGCAGTGGGCCCAGCTCCGCCCACCGGGCCGGGCGGCCACAATTCCTGGCACACCCCGCGTCACAGTCCGATGCGAGCCACCGGATTTTGTGCCACTCAGATCCGATAACCTGAATGATTTCAATGTGCCGGAGGTCGGGCTCGAACCGACACGGGAGTTACCCCACCGGATTTTGAGTCCGGCGCGTCTACCAGTTTCACCACTCCGGCGCGGGGCGCACCCTAGCGCGCCCTCGGGGGCGAATCAAGCGCAACCATTCAGTTCTGCTGCACGATCCCGGCGCGGCAGGTCGTCGCTTCGGCCGCCCGGAACGACGCCGTATAGACGCTGACCTGCCCTTCGACCGGGCAAGTGAACGCCGCCGCGGGGCAAAGACCGCCGCAGGCGTCGTCGGCGGCGCCGATCCGCTGGGGCTGCGTGCAGGGGCCCTCGCCGGGGCAGACGACGAGCACGGGGTCGCCCACACAGACCTCGCCGCCGCCGCAGCCCATCGCGCCGCCGGTGCAGCCGGCGACGTAGCGCACGCCGGGCATGCAGGCCACCGGTCCGGCGATGGCCGGCACCCAGCCGCAGGCGCGGTCGAGGCCGTCGATGTCCTGGCCGTCGGCGCAGGGGGCGTCGATGGGGGGCTCGGGGCGCCGGGTGACCGCCACGTCGCAGGTCGCTTCGAGGCCGGGGTCCGGCGCGGCGACCCACACGGTGTAGGCGCCCTCGGCGGGGCAGCGGAACGAGGTCTGCGGGCAGGTGCCGCAATCGTTCTGCGAGGCGTCGAGGGCGCGCTCGGGGAGGCAGGACCGGGCGTCGCCGGCGCAGATGCGCATGAACGGCTGCTCGGGGCACACGGCCTGCGCACAGTCGGGGCCGGCCTGCTGGCAGCCGGCGTCGACGAGCTCTCCGGGGTCGCACTGGCCGGTGAAACCCACGCGCCAGTCGCAGTTTCGCTCGGGGCCGGCGGCGTCGTTGGGGCCGCAGGCGACGCTCATGTCGAAGCTGGGCACGGTGACACGCAGGCTCAGGTCGTTGTTGGTGTAGTCGAGCTCTCGAACGTTTCGGTCCGGGTTGACGCGCACCTGCAGGTCGTACTCGCCGGGCGGGACGTCCGTGACGTCGATCCACTGGCAATCCAGTCCGGAGCCGTAGCTGTCGTACCAGCCGCGGCTGATGCCCTGGAAGTCGCACTGGTAGCGCGGGAACTGGCGCACGTCCGGGTCGTCCAGGTACCGCCCGCTGTCGAGCAGGCAGAAGGCCTGCTTGTGGCCCGGCGCGGCGACGCGGCCCGCGGCGTCGACGAGCGCGTAGTCGGCGTAGCCGTTGAAGTGAAAGTGACCGTGGCACGGGCTGAACTGGAAGAGGTCCTGGTTCTCCCGCGGGTCGCCCATCAAGAAGTCCACGTTGCCCACGTTGGCCGTGGACACGCCGAACCGCAGCAGCCGCCGCACGCCGGGTCCGCCCACGCAGCCCTCGACGATGGCGCAACTGTTCGGGTCGAACGTGCGCTCCTCGAAGTACAGGTCGTCCGCCGTGCGCTGCTCGATCAGCATCAGGTCGGGCAGCGGGGCGGCGGGGTCGATGGGTCCGAGGTCGGGCGTCAGCGGGGCGGCGTCGGGGGCCGGCGGGGCGGCGTCGGGTGCAGGCGGGGCCGCGTCGGGCGTCGGCGGGGCGCCCACGTCGGGCGGCGGCGGCGGAACGGCCAGGTCGGGCGATGGCGCCGCGAAGTCGGCCGGCGGGACGTCCACGTCGGGCATCGGCGCCGCGAAGTCGGGCACGGCCGGCGCGGCGTCCGGGGTCACCGGCCGCGCGTCGGGCACACCGGGGGCGGCGTCCGGGCGCGGGGGGCGGGCGTCG
>CAINDO010000457.1 GCA_903847385.1 uncultured Myxococcales bacterium | reverse complement strand
GCCGAACAGCCGGAACGCCTCGGCCCCGGTCTCGCCGGCGGCCAGACCGTCCGCGACGGCGCGGCGCCAGGCCTCGGCGGGCTGCGTCGCGCCCCCCGCGGCGTGAAAGCGCTCCACGAAGGCGCGCGCCTCGGCGTCCCCGACCGTGCGCTCCGTGGCCAGCACGGCGCGCGCCCCCGCCGCGAGGAACGCGTCGGGCAGGCCCACGGACTCGTGCGCACCGAGCGCCGCGGGCGCGCCGGTCTCACAGCCGCTCAGCACGACCACGCCCGGGCGCACGCGGGACACGAGCACGTCCGCGAGCGTCAGGTTCTGCTCGTCGGCGAGCACCAGGTGCGCGTCCCAGGGTTCGTCCGGTCGAGTGAACCCATGTCCCGAAAAGTGGAAGAGCCGGGCGCCGTCCAGCGCGGCGAGCACGTCCGCGCGGCGGGCGGCGGCGCCCACGAACACCCGCGCGTCGGGGTAGCGCGCGGCCAGCGCCTCGCCCTCGGCCCGGGCGGCGGGCAGGTTCGCGCTCGGATCCGCGACGACGACGGGCCGGCCGGTCGGCAGCGCCCCCGAGGTCGGCAGCAGGCCGGCGTGCGGGAGCAGCGTGACGCTCGCCGTTCGCCATACGGGATCCCGGTCCAGGATCCCGGATACGGGAATCGCCCGCGTGGCCGGCACGTCGCCGGGGACCACGGAGAGATGGCGGGCGCCGACGACCGCGGGTCCCAACGCGCCGAGGACATGCTCCGGGGCGTCCGTCTCCAGCACGTGCGCCGTGACGGCGTCGCGGGTGACGACGAACACGTGCGCCCGACCCGCGACGCGCTGGAAGTCCAGCAGGCGTTCGTCCGGGGCCAGCCGGCCGCGCAGGTCGGCCACGGACGCCTCGGGCGCCTCGGGCGCGGCCTGATCGAGCAGCGCGTAGGCCGAGTCGAACGCCGCGGAGAGCGCCGCCCGCTGCTGCGCGCGCCCGGCCTCCCAGGCCGCCAGCTTGCGCGTCGAGAGCAGGCGACCATCGCCGCGACCGTCCTCCCAGGCGCCCCGGGCCCGCGCCCAGGCCTCCACGCGGCGCTGCCACTCGGCCCGGTCGCGCCCGCTCAGGCGCTCGGGCCGCAGGCTCGACTCCAGGCTCCTCAGCACCCGCGCCTGCGTCCGCAGCACGATCTCGAAGGCCCCGGCGGCGTCCCCCCGGGCGAGCGCGAGGGAGACGGCGTCGTCGATCAGCCCGCGACGGTCGTCGAAGAAGCCCGCCCGCGTCTCCCGCAGGAGCGTGCGCCGCCCCAGGCGCTCCAGGGCGTCGAGCGCCGCCGCGAACGCCGTGCGCGCGGCGTTCGTGTCGCCGGCCGCGCGCAAAGCCCGCCCCTGCCCGTAGAGCGCGCGCCAGCGCTCCTCGGAGTCGAGGCCGCCGGACTCCTCGCGAGCCGCGCGCGCCGAGCGCTCGAACGCCGCCCGGGCCTCGGCCGCGCGACCATCGGCCAGGGCCACCTCGCCGGCGAGCAGGCGCACGAAGGGCAGGCTGAACCCCGGCAGACCCCCGGGCCGCTTCTCGAGCGCCGCGAGCGTCCGCGCCGCCCCGACGCGATCACCCTGCAGCAGCGCCACCCAGGCCAGGTTCACCTCGGCCTCGGCCAGGCTCTCGGCGTCGCCCAGGGAGCGGAACAGGTCCCGCGCCGTCACGAGCGACGTCCGAACGGCCGCCAGATCCCGGGGCCGGGCGCCCCGCTGCATCTCCTCCAGGTGAAACCACGCCCGGTTGTGCAGGAACCGCGCGCGGTCGGCGGGCTTGGACTCCGGCGGCGTCGGCAGCGCGGCGAGCACCTCGCCCGCCCGGCGGAACTGCCCGGCGCGCTGGTACTGGTACACCAGCCACTCGCGCGCCAGATCGGCGTCGGCCTCCAGCCCCAGCGCGGACCAGGCCTCGACCGCGGCCTCGGTCTGCTTCACCGCCTCGCGCACGTTGCCCAGCTCCCCCTCGAGGAGCCCCAGGTAGTAGGCCGTGCGCGCCAGACCATCCTCGTTGCGTTGCGCCGGATCCGGCGGCGCGTCCAGGGCGGCGGTGGACTCGAGCAGGGCCCGCGCCTCGCCCAGGCGCCGCGCCTGAATCGCCACGAAGGCCGCCGCCCGCAGCCGCCGCGCCTTCTCCGAGGGCAGGCCCGCGTCCCCCGCCCCTTGGGCCGCGCGCACCCAGGCCGCATAGGCGTCGTCCGTGCGCCGCGCGGCCTGCAGACACCGCGCCTTCTCCACGAGCAGGTCGTGGGCGGCCCCCGCCGGCGCCGCGTCGAGCCGGGCGTCGAGCGCGGCCAGCCCCCGGTCGGCGGCCCCTCGGCGGCAGTCGGCCAGGGCCGCGCGAATCTCCGCGTCGGCGGTCTGCGCGGACACGAAGCGAAGCGGCCACCGCTGCGACACCGCGCCCGTGCGCAGGACGAGCTCGGCATCACCGAGGGCCGGGATCTCCGCGGGCGTCAGGGCGGGCCGCGCCGCGGCGCCGGAGGCCGTGAGCGTCACCGGGGCCGCGCCCGCGCGCTCCAGCGTCCACGCCGCGCCGGCCGGCGACCCGGAGAGGCCCGAGAGCACGAGATGAATCGGCTTCTCCGCGTCCACCACGGGGCGCGGCGCCGCGCCGCCCTCGGGCACGAGCTGTCGCCAGGCCACGATGCGGCCCGTCGGTGCGGCGGGCGGCGGGTCGGGGGCCGCAGGGGCGGTGCCCGGGTCCGGAGGCGCCGTGCAGGCGAGCATCCCGGCGAGCGCCGCGCACACCAGAGCCCCTCGCCATCGGCGCGTGCGCTTCACCGGAGTCGCCAGGGCCGTCATGCCGCGCACGCTACCCCGTGCGGCGCCCGGCCGATAGTTTCACGCCCGCGCGGCCTGCTCCAGGCGCGTGGCGAAGGTCGCCGCCGTCAGGTGCCGGCGCCCGGGCTCGCGCACCAGCGCCGATGCGCACAGGGCGGCGAGCTCGGCCGAGACCCCCGCGCCGCTCGCCAGCGTGCGCGGATCCGGCGCGTCCACGTTGCGGATCTGGAACATCAGGCTGAGCGTCGTCGCGCCCTGATGCGGCGTGCGGCCGGTCAGGATCTCGAAGAGGCACACGCCCAGGCTGTACACGTCCGAGGTCGGCCCCAGGTGGCGACCTTCGCCCCCCAGCTGTTCGGGCGCCATGTAGTGCAGCGTGCCGCTGAGCCCGGCGTCACCGGACGTCGGCGCCCCCTGCACGCTCGGGCCACCCAGACCCCAATCGCCCAGCCAGGCCTCGCCCTCGGGGCCGATCAGGATGTTGGCCGGCTTCAGGTCGCGATGCGACATGCCCTGTCCGTGCACGTGGGCCGCCACCCGCGCCACCCGGGCGAGCAGCAGCAGCAGGGTGCGCTGGCCCAGCGCGTCGTGCCGGCGCTCGCAGCGGGCCGAGATGGCGTCGGCCAGCGTCGGGCCGTCGATGTGGCGCATGGTGAAGAAACACCGGCCGTCGCCGAGCATGCCGGCGTCGTACACCGGCACGACGCCGGGGTGGTTCAGCGCCCCGGCGAGCCGCGCCTCGGCCAGGAACCGGGCGCGCACCTCGGCCGAGTCGGCGTGCTCCGTCGCGAGCACCTTCATGGCCACCTCGCGGTCGAGCAGGATGTCGTGCACGAGCCAGACCGTGCCGCTCCCCCCACGGCCCAGGACGCGGCGGGGCACGTACCGCGGGCAGTCCGGGGGCAGCGCCGGGTCCGCGAGCGCGTCCATCGGCGTGGGGGCGCGCTCGAGCCCGCCGGCTTCGAGCCACGAGCCCGTGAAGCTCGACGGCGGCGTCAGCGCGTGGGGCAGCGTGTCGCGCAGCGTCGGGACCGAGGGGGCGAGGGATGACGTGAAGAGGCCCATGGTTCCTGAACTCCGGCGGCTTTGGCGTCCGCTCTCAGGGACGGAGTACTGGGGACGCGTTTCGCTTCTTTTTCGCGGACCTGCGCCGCAGAATGGCCGCATGCTCAGCCGACGCCCCCTCAGAACAATGTCAAGCCTCGGGAATTCCTCGATTTTCGCCGCAGTCGCCGGCCTGGCGCTGACCGCTTGCGGGCCCCAATGTCAGACCCTTCAGGCAGAGCACGCCGCGTTCATGACGCAGGCCGTAGAGGGCAAGCCGACGAGCAAGGGCGCCCACCTGCGCCTGGCCATGCCCACGCGTGCGCTCACCCGCTCCGTGGACGCCGCCCTCGGCAAGATGAAGACGGCCCAGTTCGACCTGCCCGGCCTCGGCGATCTGGGGCGATACCTGCCCAGCAAGCTCTCCGTGGCGCCCCGCAAGATCAAGCTGGGGTTCGAGAAGGACGAGGCCGCGAAGATCGACCTCGACTTCGACGTGAAGCAGGGCGGCAAGGCCCTGTTCGGCATGGAGTTGCTAGCCGCCGCGCCCATCACCTACTCGCCCGAGAAGGGCAAGATGCGCTTCTCGATCCGCGCGGACATGTTCGAGAAGGTCAAACCCCGCATCGACGAGAACGCCGTCGCCAAGCTCACGGACGGCTTCCTGAACGAGCTGCCCGGGGCGGTGCGCATGCTGGTGCCGCGCAGCGAGGTCACCCGCCTGGCGCGCAAGGCCGTGGAGTACCTGGGCGAGAAGGCCTACGACCTTTTGCGCACGCAGGTGCTGGCCGATCTGGGCGAGCTGACGAGCTTCAGCGTGGACTTCCCGGACGTCCCGCTGGCGGGCATGTCGCTGACGAGCATCGGCGGCGCCGACGGTTTCCTGCGCCTGGACACGCGCTTCGATCTGCCCGTCACGGACGCCCTGCCCGACGAGGACCTCGACCTGAACCGCGCCATGAACGCGCTCACGCAGGGCAAACGCCCGGACGGTTCGGACGAGGTGGAGATCGCCGTCTCGACGCAGGCCGTGATGGCGCTGGCCAACTGGGGCCTGGCCAAGGGCAAGCTGCCCACGCACTACTCCGACGCGGGCGAGCCCACCCCCACGGGCAAGTACCAGATCGGCGCGGCCTGGGAGCCCGGCGAGCGGCCCTTGAAGGTCAACCTGTGGAGCCTGGCCACGCCCGGCATGTGCCTGCACGCCCTGGCCGGCGCCCAGCCCGCCGTGGAGTGGGAGAAGGGCAAGCTCACCGTGGGCGTCACGCAGAGCCGCATCGAGAAGCTCTCGGGGCCCCCGTTGCTGCAGCTCGCCGTGCAGCTCACGAACATCTCCGAGGGCCTGTTCGACTTCACCAAGTCCATCACCACCCGCACGGAGATCGGCGTCGGGGGCGACACCTGGCGCCTCGGCCTGGAGAACGTGCGGCTCGACGGCCGCATCTTCCGCCTGCGCTTCAAGACGGGCGCGCAGAAGAAGGGCGCCTGATGGACACCCCGCACGCCATCACGCTCGACGACGTCCGCGCGGCCGCCGCGCGCATCGCGCCCTTCGCGCACCGCACGCCGGTGATCACCTCGGCCACGTTCGACACGCTCTCGGGGCGGTCGCTCTTCTTCAAGTGCGAGAACCTGCAGCGCGTGGGCGCCTTCAAGTTCCGCGGCGCGTGCAACGCCATCGCTCGCCTGTCGGACGCCGAGGCCCGCGCCGGTGTGGTCACGCACTCCAGCGGCAACCACGCCCAGGCATTGGCCCTGGCGGCCCGCATCCGCGGCATCCCCGCCTACATCGTGATGCCGCGCACGGCCCCGGCCGTGAAACGCGCGGCCGTCGAGGGCTACGGCGGTCGGGTGATCGTCTGCGAGCCCACCCTGGCCGACCGCGAGGCCACCGCCGCCCGCGCCTGCGCCGAGACGGGCGCCGTGCTCATCCCGCCCTACAACCACCCGGACGTGATGGCCGGTCAGGGCACGGCGGCGCTGGAGCTGCTCGAGGAGATCCCCGACCTGGACGCGGTGATGACCCCCATCGGCGGCGGCGGCCTGATGTCCGGCGTGGCGGTGACGACCCGCGCGCTGCGCCCCGCGGCCCGCATCTTCGGCGCCGAGCCGGAGAACGCGAACGACGCCGCCCGGGGCAAGGCCGCCGGGGTCTGGCAGGATCAGGCCCCGCCCAAGACCGTCGCGGACGGCCTGATGACCACCCTGGGCACGCTCACCTGGCCCATCGTGCGGGACGTCGTGGACGCCGTGTTCTTGGTCACCGAGGCCGAGATCATCGAGACCACCAAACGCTTCTGGGAGCGCACGAAGCTCATCATCGAGCCGAGTTCCACCGTGCCCGTGGCCGCCGTGCTGAGCGCCGCGTTCCGCGCCCACCCGCTGACGCAGGGCGTGCAGCGCATCGGCATCGTGCTCTCCGGCGGCAACGTCGATCTCGACCGCCTGCCCTGGCTCGCCTGACCCCCGTCCCGCTCAGGGGCAGTCATCGCGCACGGTGACGGTCAGCGTGGTGGCCGCGTCGAAACCGTCGACGGAGCCCGACGGCGGCAGGTCGCCGAACGCCGGTTCACCGCCCGTCGTCGAGAACCGCCAGGAGAGCTCCCAGGTGCCGACCGGCAGCCCGGTCAACACGGCGCGGTACTCGTCGTCGCTCAGGTCGCCGAAGCCGTTGAGCAGGTCGCCGTTGTAGATCGCCGGCGTCCAGGTCCAGCCCGCCGCCTCCACGCCGCCGGGGTTCGAGTCCGCCGGACCGAAGCCCAGGTGCGCCAAGAGGTCGCCGCCGGGCCCCGCGCCGGGTGTGCGCCCCGCCACGAACACCCGCCCGAAGATGGGCGGCGTGTCGTCGCCGGCGCAGATCTCCACCGCCTCCAGGGGGTGCTGGAACGCGGCGAACTGCACGGGCAGACGCGCGCAGTCCTCGGTGTGGAGCGCGAGGCCCGTCGCCGAGGCGTAGCCGTTCGTGCTGCCCTCGGGCCCCAGGTCGGCGTAGACCCAGGCGCCGTCGTTCACGCGAAAGCGCCAGGCGATCTCCCACTCGGCGGCGACGGGGGCGGTGAACTCGCCCCGGTACTCGTCGTCGTTCAGGTCGCCGAAGCCGTTGAGCAGGTCGCCGTTGTAGACGCCGGGCGTATAGGTCCAGAGCGGGTCGTCCGGAGAGAGCCCGGCCGGCCCGTAGCCGACCTCGGCGTCGATGAACGCGCCGGCGCCGGCTCCCGGGGTGCGCCCGTCGACGTAGACCCGGCCGAAGAGCAGCGGCATGGGATCGCCCGCGCAGAGCGTGAGCGGCGTGACCGGGAACTGGATCGCCGCGTACTCGATCTCGTTGGGCACGCAGGCGCGCTCGGCGAGGTCGCAGCGCATGCCGACGGGGCAGTCCAGGTCGCCATCGCAGCAGTCGGGCAGGCGGCGCAGCGCGCAGCACGTGTCGCCGCCCACACACGTCGGCACGATGCACCCCGCAGGCGCGCCGCACTCCGCGTCCGTGGTGCAGCACTCCACGGGCTGCAGCACGCACGCGCCCACGGCCGAGTCGCAGGTGCGCCCGGGCCCGCAGTCGCGGTCGTCCACACAGCAGCCCTCGACCCGCTCGGCCATGCAGCGACTGCTCACCAGGTCGCAGGTGGCCAGCGAGCAGGCGTCGGGCGCCGTGCAGTCGCCATCGTGCAGGCAACAGTCGGCGATGGGCTCGACGCTGCACCGCTGCGACTCCGCATCGCAGGTGCCCGTGGCGCACGTCCCCGCCGGACAGTCCGCGTCCGAGGTGCAGCACTCGGGCTCGGGCCGCCGGTCGCAGGTGTGTTTGTCCGGGTTGCACGTCACGAGCACGCAGGGCTCCGTGGCGCAGTCCGCGTCGACCTCGCAGCAGCCGGGCACCCGCGTGGGCTCGCAGGTGCGCGTCTCGGGGTTGCAACGCGTCGCCGTGCACGCGGACTCGCCGGGCCGCGCGCAGTCGGCGTCGTCCACGCAGCAGTCGGGCCGGGGCGTATCCACGCACCGCCCAGACGTCGGGTCACAGGCCGAGCTCAGGCAGAGCCCCGCCGGCTCGCAGGTCACCGGAACGCCGGGCTGGCAGGCGCCCGCCGCGTCGCAGCTCTCGTCGCCGTTGCACAGGTCGTTGTCCCGGCAGGGCGCGCCGGCCTCCATGGGCACGTGCGCGCAGAAGCCGTCCGTGCAGCGGTCGTCCGTGCAGGGGTTGTCGTCGGCGCAGTCCACGGGCGCGCCGCACTCGGGCAGCGCGCCGTCGCGCGGGCGCATGCCGCCGTCGCCCGAGGCGGGCGTGTCCTCGCCGGAGTCGACGATGGCGCAGCCGGCGGCGACGAGGGCGGCGAGCGTCGTGAGGGTCACGCGCGCGGCGCGGCGCAAGGAGCAGGTGGGTCGGGGCGAAGACATCGGACCTCCGGGCCGATCATGATCCCCCCGGCGGCGCTCCGATGCAAAATCAGCCGCCCGAGGCCCGGAAAACGAAGGGATATCGCACCACCACCCGGCCCCCGCCGGCCGGCGGCGGGAACCCCCAGCGGCGCACGCGCTCGGTCAGGCAGGCGCCCAGCTCGGCGTCGCCGCTCGTGTCCTCGTCCACCTGGGCGACGATCACGTCGCCGTTGCCGCCGATCACGAACTTCATCGTCACCTTGCCCTCGAGGCCGTGGTTCAGGTTCAGGCGGCGCTCGTAGCAGGCGCGGTACTCGGCCACGTGCTGCCGGATCACGCGGCGCACGACCTCCAGATCCAGGCCGTCGGAGACGTCGGGTTTGCCGGCGTGCACCGTCGGCGGCGGGGCCTTGGGCGTGCGCTGCCCCAGCGAAGGGAGCCGGCCCGTGGTCCCCCGGATGCGGTCGTCGTCCCCACCGAGCGTGGCCATCGGGCCCACGTCGTAGCCATCACCGAGGCCACCCGCGCCGCGCTGCCCGCCCGGGGGACCGCCGCCCGGCGTGCCCATGCCCGCGAAGGGCGAGTCGCCCCCCGTGCCGCGCTCCAGGCGGCTCCAGGCGTCGCCGGAGCGGCTGCCGAGCACGCTCTCCAGGGGGCCGCCGCTGCCCAGGCTGGCGTCCAGGGCGGTGCGCAG